>JBAVOG010000422.1:0-3364 GCA_049691875.1 Burkholderiales bacterium
GCGATTGCGGCCTGCGCCGCGGCGAGCCGCGCAATCGGCACGCGGAAGGGCGAGCAGCTGACGTAGTCGAGTCCGGTGCGGTGGCAGAAGTCGATCGACTTCGGGTCGCCGCCGTGCTCGCCGCAGATGCCGACTTCGAGCTCGGGGCGGGTGCCCCGTCCGAGCGCCACGCCCATTTCCATCAGCTTTCCCACTCCCGTCTCGTCGATGGTTGCGAACGGATTCTCCAGCAGGATGCGCTTCTCGAGGTACTCGCGCAGGAACCCGGTCTCCGCGTCGTCGCGGGAGATGCCGAACGTCGTCTGCGTCAGGTCGTTCGTTCCGAACGAGAAGAACTGTGCGTGCCGGGCGATCCGATCTGCCACGAGCGCCGCGCGCGGTATCTCGATCATCGTGCCGAACTCGTATTTCACCTTGCGGCCCTGTTCTTTCATCACCGCCAGTGCTTCGGCATCCAGGATGCCCCGCTCGACGCGGAGCTCGTTCGTGCTGGCGACGAGCGGGATCATGATCTTCGGATGAACCTTGACGCCGGATTTCGCGCACGCGCAGGCCGCCTCGATGATCGCGCGAACCTGCATGCGCACGAGCGCGGGAAGGTGGATGCCGAGGCGCACGCCCCGCAATCCGAGCATCGGGTTCTGCTCGCGCATCGCCTCGACCACGCCGAGCACCTTCTTTTTCTGCGCAAGCGTACCTGCGAGGCCGAGCGGATCGCCCGTCCCGTCGGCGATCTCGATGCGGGTCTCGAGCTGGGTCACTTCCTGCAGGAGCTCGTCGTGGCTCGGCAGGAACTCGTGCAGCGGCGGATCGATCAGGCGGATCGTGACGGGCAGGCCGTCCATGGCCTTGAAGAGGCCGATGAAATCCTCGCGCTGGAGGGGCAGGAGCTGCGCGAGCGAGACGGCGCGCTCGTCGTCCGTGGCAGCCATGATCATCTGCCGGACGATCGGCAGACGCTCCGATTCGAAGAACATGTGCTCGGTGCGGCAAAGCCCGATGCCCTCGGCGCCGTAGCCGCGCGCACGCTGCGCGTCGCGCGGGTAGTCGGCGTTCGCCCACACGCCCAGCTTGCGAAAACCGTCGGCCCACTGGAGGAGCTTGAGCAGGTAAGGGTCGTCGAAGTTCGGGATGACGGTCTTCAGCTCGCCGGCAAAGACCTCACCGGACGTCCCGTCGATCGACACCGCGTCGCCTTCCTTGAATACGCGCATGCCCACGGTGAACTGACGTGCTTCGGGGTCGACCCGCAGTGCCTCCACGCCGACCACGGCCGGCTTGCCGAACTGCCGTGCAACGAGCGCCGCGTGGCTGGTGCGCCCGCCGCGGCTCGTGAGAATTCCACGCGCTGCGAGCATGCCGTGGACGTCGTCGGGCTTGGTTTCGGCGCGGACCATGATGACCGCCTTCTTCTGGTCGAGGCCCCAGCTCTGGGCCGTGTCGGCGTCGAACGCGAGGATTCCGCTGGCCGCGCCGGGCGAGACGTTCAGCCCGGTGGCAATGCGGTCTCCGCGCTCCTTTGCGGCGAGTTTTTCGGCCAGGTCGAATTGCGGGTGCAGGAAGAAGTCGACCTGCTCCGGCGTGACGCGCTGCACGGCCTCGGCGCGACTGATGCGCTTCTCGTTGGCGAGATCCACGGCAATGCGCACTGCAGCCTGCGCGGTGCGTTTCGCGTCGCGTGTCTGGAGCATCCAGAGCCTACCCCGCTCGATCGTGAACTCGACGTCCTGGACCTCGCGATAGTGGCGCTCCAGCTTCTTGCAGATCCGGTCGAACTCGCCGTAGATGCGCGGCATCTCTTTCTTCAGAGCCGAGATGGGCTTGGTCGCGCGGATGCCGGAAACGACGTCTTCGCCTTGTGCGTTGGTGAGATAGTCGCCCTCGATCTCGTGTTCCCCGGTGGAGACGTTGCGTGTCGTGACCACACCGGTGCCTGAATCGTCCCCCATGTTGCCGAACACCATCGTCACGATGTTCACGGCTGTGCCGAGATCATGGGCGATTCCGGCGGCGTTGCGGTAATCGATCGCGCGCTTGCCATTCCATGAGCTGAACACCGCTTCGGTCGCCAGCCGGAGCTGCTCGACCGGGTCTTCGGGAAACGGACGGCCGGTCTTGGCCTTGACGATGTCCCGGAACTCGCGCGTGATCGCCGCCAGGTCCGCGGGGGAAAGGTCCGCATCGTTCGCGATGTTGCGCCTGGCGCGATAACCCGCCAGCACCTTTTCGAACGGCTCGTCGGCAATGCCCATCACCACGCCGCCGTACATCTGCACCAGGCGACGGTATGCGTCGTAGACGAACCGTGTATCGCCGGTGAGCGCGACCAGCCCTTCGGCCACCGCGTCGTTGAGCCCGATGTTGAGGACGGTGTCCATCATGCCCGGCATCGAGAACTTCGCGCCCGAACGACACGACACGAGCAGCGGCCGGGCCGGGTCACCCAGTCGTTTGCCGGCCTGCCGCTCGATCTTCGCGAGGGCTGCCAGCACCTGCTCCCACATTCCCGAGGGAAACCCCCCGGCGGCCAGATACGCGTTGCAGGCCGCCGTGGTCACGACGAACCCGGGTGGGACCGGGAGTCCCAGCCCGGTCATTTCCGCCAGGTTGGCCCCCTTGCCCCCGAGGAGATCGCGCATGGTCGCGTCGCCCTCGCCGAGGAGGTAGACCCACTTCTGCTTCCGGACGGAGCGCGGCGCGCGCTGTGTGGCACGGCGGGCGGTGCTGCGTGCGCTGGACTTGGCAAGTCGACGGGCCATGGCGGTTGGATCTCCTCGGAATGGGCGTCAATCGGACGCGCGAATGCATCGCGACGTGGACCCAAGAGTCATTTTCGGCGCTTCGACCGGTCGAGCTTCTGACGCCGGTCAAAGGAATGCAGAACCGAATGCAGAACCCGAGTGGGACACGACAGGAGGGTGCACCGCCGGGTCACCCTCGGAGGTGGCCGGGGAAGGCAGCCGGACGGGTGCCGGTCAGGGCATCTGGATCTTGCCGCCGCCACCGAGTCCGCCGAGGCCGGGGGGCATGGAATCGGGGACGACGATCGAGGATGCGGCCTCGCGGCGCATCTCCTGGATCTCGCGTGCCGTACGCTCGACGGCCACTTTCGCCGCGTCGGCAAACTTGTCGATCGCCTCGGTCAGGTTGCCGGCCTCGATTTCGAACGAGAGGGGAATCGCTCCCATGGGCGTGAGGATCTGGGCCTCTCCCATGTACAGCACCGGTCGTGCCGAATCGGTATTGCCTTCGGTCGTGACCGGCGTGAGGACGCGAATGGTGCCCATCTTGCGGTCGGTATAGAGATCCTCGCGATGCAGTGCGGCAGGATCCATCTTGAGCTCGGTGGAAGGTCGTCCAGTGG
>JBAVOG010000423.1:0-2356 GCA_049691875.1 Burkholderiales bacterium
ACGCCTGCGACCCCGATTTCGCCGCCAGGCGCGCCGGCGGGGCGGCCGCCTGCCACGCATTGTCGCCGGGCAGTCTTCCGCCGCGGGGCGTCAGCCATTTCGTCACGCCGGCGGGCACTTCGTCGAGAAATCGCGACGCGACGTTGTAGCGTGTCTGGCCGTGCAGCAATCGTGTCTGCGCGAAGGAAAGGTAGAGCCGCGACCGTGCGCGCGTGATGGCCACGTACATCAGGCGACGCTCCTCCTCGAGACCGTCTTCCTCCGTGACGCTCTGCTCGTGCGGAAAGAGCCCCTCCTCCAGACCGCTGATGAACACGGCGTGAAACTCGAGCCCTTTCGCCGAATGAACGGTCATGAGCTGGACGGCCGCCAATCCCTCCGCAGCCTGGTTCTCGCCCGACTCGAGTGCGGCGTGCGCGAGAAACGCGGCGAGCCAGGGATCGCCCGGCTGCGTGTCACTTGACGCGTCCGCCGCATCGACTGCGGCCATCGCCGCACCGGTCGCCTGCGCGTCCTGGATGAACGCCGCCGCGGCATTGATCAGCTCGTCCAGGTTCTCGAGCCGGTCGGCGCCCTCGCGCTCGTTCGTATAGTGATCGCGCAGCCCGCTGGCCTGCAGCATCTGATCCACCACCTCCGGCAGGGGCAGACCCTTCGTGCCCGCTCGCAGCGACTCGATCAATCGCACGAATGCGCCGACGGATGTCGCCGCCTTTCCGGACAGCTGCGCGGCGGCCAGCCACAGACTCGTGCCCGCGCTACGCGCCGCGTCCTGAAGCTGCTCGATGGAGCGGGCCCCGATGCCGCGCGTCGGAAAATTCACCACCCGCAGGAACGCGTTGTCGTCCTCGGGATTCGCGACGAGCCGGAGATAGGCCAGCGCGTGCTTGATCTCCTGGCGCTCGAAGAACCGGAGCCCGCCGTACACGCGATACGGAATCCCCGCCGTGAAGAGCGCATGCTCGATCACCCGCGACTGCGCGTTCGAGCGATAGAGAATGGCGATCTCGTTGCGTTCGAGGCCCTCGCGCGTGAGCGCCTGCACTTCGTCGGCGAGCCAGTGCGCCTCGTAGCCGTCGCTCTGCGCCTCGAATATCCGCAGCGGCTCGCCCTCGCCCGCCGCGGTCCAGAGGTTCTTCCCCAGCCGCCTCCGATTCTGCGAAATGAGCGCATTGGCCGCATTCAGGATGTTGCCGTGCGAACGGTAATTCTGCTCGAGGCGGATGAGATTCGGCACCCGGTAGTCGCGCTCGAAGTCGGCCATGTTGCCGACGTTCGCGCCCCGGAACCGGTAGATCGACTGGTCGTCGTCGCCGACGCCGAAGATCGCGGTGTGCGGGCCTGCCAGCAGCTTGAGCCACCGGTACTGAAGACGATTGGTGTCCTGAAACTCGTCGACCAGCACGTGCCGGAATCGATTCTGGTAGTGCTCGCGCAGGACCTCGTTGCGCGTCAGCAGCTCGAACGAGCGCAGCAGCAGCTCCGGAAAGTCCACGAGCCCTTCGCGCTGGCATTGCTCATCGTACAAGGTATAGATCTCGACCATGCGGCGCGAGATGTCGTCGTAGGCCTCCACATCCTTCGGACGCGTGCCCTCTTCCTTGTGGCCATTGATGAACCACTGCACCGCGCGTGCCTGGAATCTGTCCTCGTCGATGTTCATGCCCCGCAGCACCCGCTTCACGAGCGATTGCTGGTCCTGCGTGTCGAGGATCTGGAAGAGCTGCGGCAGGCCCGCCTCGCGATGATGGGCGCGCAGCATGCGGTTGCAGAGCCCATGGAACGTCCCGACCCACATGCCGCGCGTGTTGATCGGGAGCATCGCCGAGATGCGCGTGAGCATCTCGCGCGCAGCCTTGTTCGTGAACGTCACCGCGAGAACACCCGCCGGGCTGACGTTGCCGGTCTGTATCAGCCACGCGATGCGCGTGGTGAGCACGCGCGTCTTCCCGCTCCCCGCCCCGGCGAGGATCAGCGCGTGCTGGTTCGGGAGGGTGACTGCGGCGAGCTGCTCGGGATTGAGATTTTCGAGGAGCGACATGCGGGGTAGCGATGACTCCAGCGATTCTACCGCTCGACGGCTCGCATGTCCGCGTTCTGTGTGTGCTCTGGAACACCACCCCGGCGCTTCGCGCCACCCCTCCTCGAAGAGGAGGGGATGCCACCCAGGCTGCTTCGCAGCGACCCCACGTTCTGCATAGGCTCTGGAACACCACCCCGGCTGCTACGCAGCCACCCCTCCTCGAAGAGGAGGGGAAATCACTTCGTTCTATTGCGCTACTTGGGGCGTGACAACGCCGTACTGCCCCGCGAGGCGATCGGCCAGCGCCCGCGCTTCCGCCTCGCTCGGCAAGCC
>JBAVOG010000424.1:0-11715 GCA_049691875.1 Burkholderiales bacterium
TATACAAGGGGCGCGCCCCTTGTTCGTTCAGGGATATCCAAGGGGGAATCCTCCCCTTGTTCGTACGCCCGCTCTTGCATGAAGAACCTTGGCCCCAATTTCAAGATAGATCTAGCAGCAGGAGGAAGCACGCCTTGGCACAGATCGTACTCAAGGACGTCGTCAAGCAGTTCGGCGCGCAGACTGCCGTCAAGGGCGTGAACCTGCAGGTTCGTGACGGCGAGTTCCTGATCATGGTCGGGCCGTCCGGCTGCGGCAAGACGACGACGCTCAACATGATCTCCGGGCTCGAGCGGCCGACGTCCGGAGAGATCGCCATCGGCGGGCAGGTCGTGAACGATCTGGAGCCGGGCGAGCGCGGCCTGGGAATGGTCTTTCAGGACCTGGCGCTCTTTCCGCATCTGACCGTGTACGAAAATATCGCCTTCGGAATGCGGGTCAAGAAAGTCGCAGAGCCTGAGATCGACAGCCGGGTGCGCGCAGCGGCGGAAGCGATGCACATCGCGGCGCTGCTCGACAAGCGGCCCGCGCAATGCTCGGGCGGCGAGTCGCAGCGGGTAGCGCTCGCGCGCACCATCGTCACCAACCCATCGGTGTTACTCATGGACGAGCCGCTGTCGAGCCTCGACGCCAAGCTCCGCGTCGACATGCGTACCGAGCTCAAGCGTCTGCACGATCGGTTGAGTGCAACTTTCGTGTACGTCACGCATGATCAGGCCGAGGCGATGACGATGGCCGACCGCATCGTGGTCATGAGCCGCGGCGTCATCGAGCAGGTCGGCGCGCCGCTGGAAATTTACCGCAAGCCGGCTACCCAGTTCGTCGCGGGATTCTTTGGCACACCCACCATGAATTTCCTGAGCGGCAGCGTCGAGGCCGCCGACGGGACCCTGATGTTCAAGACCGCGAACCTCCGCCAGTGTTTGCCCGACGGCCTGCCGGGCAGCTTCGCAGGCCGAAATGTGGTCCTGGGCGTCCGATCGGAACACGTTACCGTCGGAGTGAACGGCGGCACGCCGGGCACGGTACAGCTCATCGAGCCCCTTGGAGCCGAATCGCTCGTCTTCTTCGAGTATGGCGGCGCGACACCGCTCGTGGCGAAGATCGACCCGGAGACGACACTCGACACCGGGGACAATCTCACGTTCGCCTTCGATCCCGCCGGATTCCATCTTTTCGACGCGGACAGCGGCGCGCGCCTCAACTAGCGCGCTGGCGCGGTCCCGGGCTGCCGGAGGCGGTCCGAGCGTATCATTTCGGCCAGCCGGGCCGACAATGAAGCTCAAGGTCGAATGCTACGCGGGCTTCCGCGGTGACGAGGAACCGCGCGCCTTTGCGCTCGGCGAGCGCCGCCTCGACGTTCAGGCAATTCTCGACCGGTGGGTCGCACCCGATCATCGCTATTTCAAGGTCGCGGCGAGCGACGGCGACACCTACATCCTGCGCCACGACGACGCCAGCGGCGAATGGACCCTCGGCGCATACCGGCGCGGAATCGAGTGAGCCGCGCTCACGGCTTGCCGGCTGCAGGCGCTTCCGCCTCCCCGGCCGTGGCCGGCGCGGCGTACCACTTTTCGCGCGGCACCACTGCGGGGGATTCCGGGTTCGTCATGAAGTGCGGCGACATGATCTGCACGCCGCGCTCGTTGAACTCGTCCTGGATGCGCTGGTGCAGCCGCGACATGATCGCGGGCAGCCGGGCAAGATCGCTCACCGAGAAATTGAGCTCGTAGCGCACGTAGAAATCGTCGAGCGCGGTCTGCAGAACGAACGGCTGCGGATCGCCTTCGACATCCTTCGTTGCCGCTGCAGCGGCGAGCAGCATGGCTTGAACCTGGCGCCAGGGCGTGTCGTAGCCGATCGTGACCTGGGTGGTGAGGAACGGCTTGCCCGAGACGCTGAAGTTGATCACCTGGCCGGACAGCACCAGTGAATTGGGCACGCTGATCTCGACGTTCTTCGCGGTGCGCAGACGCGTGACGATGAGCGTGCTCTCGGTGACCACGCCCATGGTGTCTCCGATCTTGACGAGGTCGCCGACGTGGAACGATCGCATGTACGTGATGATCAGGCCATTGATGAGATTCGACACCACTCCGGTCGCGCCGAGCGAGCCCAGCAGTCCGAGGAAGATCGCGATGCCCTGGAACGCCGGGGAGCCCGATCCGGGGACGTAGGGATAGGCCATGATCACGGCGACGATGAGCAGCACGACCGTGACCAGACGCTGGGTGGGTCGCGCCCACTCCGGGTAGAACCCCTGGATCTCGATGCGCTTGCGCTCGATCTGCGTGAACAGGTACCGATTGCCGCGGATGGCCCAGCGCGCGGCCAGGGCGATGACCACGACGACGATGAGCCCCGGCAGCCCCTTCAGTATCTCAATGCCCAGCTCGGCGAGCGGCGCGAGGACGAGCTCGTCGATCTCCCGTGCGACGGTGCGCGTATGGGGAAAGAACGAGAGCGCGATGCTGACCGCACCGTACGACACCGTGATCCAGACCATCGCCTGGACGGCGCGCAGCAGGACGAGGAGCGGCCAGCGCAGCTGCTCGACGCGAATCATCCGCCCGGTCTTGCTCTCCACCTTTTCCAGTTCCCGCCCCGCTCTTTCCAGGACGAACTGCCGAGCCTTGCGAAAGACGCGCTGGAACAGAAACAGAAAAACGATCGCCGCAAGAAGTCCCGCCGCGGCTTTTGCCGCGTCGATGGCGAGAGACTCGGGCGCGCGCTCCTCCCGATATTGCGCGACGGCTTCTTCGATGAGACGGGCCCCTTCGACGGCGACGTCGTGGCGCGTCTTGCCAGCGAAGTCCCGAGCATCCGTATCGAAGACCGAGACGAGAACCTCCGGCCCGACCAGAAGGTCGCTGCTCACGCCGGTCTCATCCACCGTCACCTTGAAAGGTGCGATGCTCGGATCGTCAGCGAGCTGTCGCAGCTTCTGCGAGAGTCGATCGGCGCGCTCAGCGGCCGTAAAGGCCCTGATTCCCTGGCGGACGTACAACACGACCCGATCGCCAAGTTTGACTGCGAACTTTTCGGCAGTCGCCTCGCGGGCCTCCTCCGCTGCGCTCGCCGGCAACGCCACGCCGGCCAGGACGAGCGCCACCGCGGCAATACGCTTCAGATTCCTCAGCACGACGCCTCCCCCCAGAATTCGCCACGTCGACCGGGACCTGCCGGGTCTGACGAAACGCGCGAAGCATAATCCCAATTTCGTCCCGCCTCCGGTCAATGACGACGCGCCTCCCCGCGGGGTCACGGGCCAAAGTACCATCCGGATAGCATGGGCCAGGAAATCACCAGCAGCCGCTTCGAGCAGGCGGATTTCGAGCGCTTCGGAGCGCGCCTCGCTCAAGAGCTGGCGTTGCTTGCAAGCCGGTTCAGCGAGGGCGGGTTTTCACGCCGGCGAGCGGTCGGCGGACTCGAGCTGGAGGCCTGGCTCGTCGGGCCCGACGGCGAGCCCCTCGCCATCAACGAGGAGTTTCTCGAGCAGGCGGCCGATCCGGCGATCGTGCCGGAGCTCGCCAAGTTCAACATCGAGCTGAATGTCGATCCGCAGTCGCTCGGCGGAAACGGCGTCCGCCGCCTGGAAGAGGATCTCGGCAAAGCAAGCGAGCGCTGCGCGCGCGTCGGCGACAAGCTGGGCGCCACCGTCATCGCGATCGGAATCCTCCCGACCATCACCGACGAGGCACTGTGTCCGGCCAACATGTCGGCGATGCGGCGCTATGCCGCGCTGAACGAGCAGGTCATCCGCCTGCGAAAGGGCCGTCCGATCCGGCTCGACATCGTAGGCCACGAGCACCTCAGGACCCAGCACATGGACGTCATGCTGGAGGCGGCGGCAACCTCGTTCCAGCTGCACCTCCAGGTGCCGCCCGACAGGGCGGTGCGCTACCTGAACGCCGCGACGATCCTGTCCGCGCCGATGGTGGCGGTCGCCGCCAACTCGCCGATTCTCTTCGGCAGGGTTCTCTGGGAAGAGACCCGCATCCCGCTCTTCGAGCAGGCAGTGGATATCGGATCGCCGGAGCGGCGCGTCACGTTCGGCTCAGGCTATGTCCGCGCCTCTCTCAACGAGTGCTACGTCGAGAACAGCGCCAATCACCCCGCCATATTGCCGCTGGCACTCGATGAGCCCGCCGAGCGGTTCGCTCACCTCAGGCTGCACAACGGGACGATCTGGCGCTGGAACCGCCCGCTCATCGGATTCGATCCGGACGGGACGCCGCACCTGCGGATCGAGCATCGGGTGCTGCCCGCCGGCCCCACGCTGATCGACATGGCGGCGAACATGGCATTCTTCTTCGGGCTCATGGAGTGGCTCGTGATGGAGCCGCACGCGCCCGAGCATCGCCTGCCTCACTCCGCCGCCAAGCAGAATTTCTACCAGGCCGCGCGCCTCGGCCTCGCTGCCGGCGTCGATTGGTACGACGGCGAGCGCTGGAACGTGGCCCGGCTCGTGCAGAAGGTGCTCCTCGAGCAGGCGCGCAAGGGCCTCCAGGCGCTGCGTGTCGACCGCGGCGACATCGACCGCTATCTCGGGACGATCGAAGCGCGCGTGGCGAGCGGAGCGACCGGCGCAGCGTGGCAGCGCGGATTCGTGGAGAAGCATGGTCGCGAAATGCGCGCGCTGACCTGCGCCTACCGCGATCTGAGCGATGGCGGTGAGCCCGTGCACCGCTGGAAGGTCTGAATGTTGAGTACCGAACCGCAAGGAACGCTGAACGTCATCGACCGGCTGCCCGTGGGACTGCTCGAAGCCGACGCGCGCACGCTGCATCGCATCCTGCCCGGCCCCACGCTCATTCACCTTCCGGGGCGCCGGTCCGAACCGCTGTTCGTCTCGGCGCTCTTGCACGGCAACGAGGACGTCGGCCTGCTCGCGGTGCAGCGGCTGCTGAGGGCATATGTCGCGCAAGAACTGCCGCGTGCGCTCTCCGTGTTCATCGGGAACATCGCCGCGGCGCGGGAAAACGTACGCCGACTGGAGGGTCACCCGGACTTCAACCGCATCTGGCCCGGATCGGACTGGGAACGCACGTCTGAACACGCAATAATGGAAGCGGTCGTCGACGAGATGCGCGCGCGCAAGGTGTTCGCTAGCGTCGATCTGCACAACAACACTGGCCTCAACCCGCACTACGCGTGCGTGACCCGGCTACGGTCACAGGACCTTCAGCTCGCCGCGCTGTTCGGCCGCACGGTCGTCTATTTTCGCCGGCCGCGCGGGGTTCAAACGATGGCCTTTGCCGAGCTCTGCCCGTCGGTGACCTGCGAATGCGGCAAGACGGGCGACGAGAGCGGCGTGGTGCACGCGGAGAACTATATCGAGGCGTGCCTGCAGCTCGCCGAGGTGCCGACCCACGTCGTTCGGTCGGGCGACGTGCACCTCTTCCACACGGTTGCCACAGTGCACGTTCCGCGTGCGACAACCTTTGCATTCGACTCGACTCCCGCCGACCTTGTCTTCGGTGAGGATCTCGAGTGGTTCAATTTTCGCGAGCTTCCGACGGGTACGATCTTTGCACGGTGCAACGGGCAGCCGGCGCAGTGCCTGGAAGTACGTAACGAGGCGGGCGAGGAAGTGAGCGATGGGTTCTTCGAGCGAGACGGTGAACTCATCCGGTTGAACCGGCCGGTCATGCCCTCGATGCTCACGCGCGACGCCCGTGTCGTCCGGCAGGACTGCCTCTGCTATTTCATGGAGCGCTTTCCGCTTCCGGAATGAGCGCGCGGCGCGCTACCGGCTCCAGTGGACACGCAGCAACTGGTCGCCGTCGTTATAGTGGTATTCCAGCTCGCCATGGTAGGCGTGCGCCAGCGCGTCGCCGATTCCGCGCGCGAGGTGAGGATCCGTCGTGGTTACCGTCAGACCCTCGCCGGTTTCCTTGCAATCCATGATCCGTTCGAGCGGATGCTCGCCCTTCTCGCGCGCCTCGATGTTCCGGATGAGGTTCAGGATCTCGTCCCGATGCGCTTCGAAAAACTCGCCCGAGATGGCAACGAACCCGGCCGGGAAGCGGTCGTGGATGCGGTGACACGCCGGGCACCGCTCCTTGTGCGCAGGACCCTCGGTGGATCCCCACTGCCACCGCCCGTCGCGATACTCAGCGTTGCAATCGGGACAACGTGTCGGCTCGGGAAGCTTCCCGGAGGATCGGTAACTGTCGTGGCGCCGTTCCTGGATGATCCTGTCGTTCCGTTCAAGGCGGCGGTAACCCTGCGGTGCCTTCATGACAACTCCCATTTCGCTTGTTCCCAGATTGCTGCCCAGAAATTGTTCGACTCGACAACACTTCTCTTCTTCATCGTCCCCCTGCGGATCGGTGACGAATTGACGCAGGTCAAACGGGACGGCACACGCCGCCCGCGAAGAGGGGCAATGATCAGGAGGCGCGGCGCATCGAACCGCCCGATTCGGGCTTGCCGCTGCCGTGGCTGATAGGCGTGGCGAGCTCCGCCGGTGCGGGCAGGTCGAGCGAAGCATACAGTCGTTCGAGATGCTCGCGATACAACCGGTCGAAACTCGCGACCGCCTCGACCGGGTTGTAGTCGCCGAACCACCAGAACCAGTCGGACGCTTCGCAAACTGCCAGCTGCTCGAATGCGGCCCGGGTGCGCGCCTCGTCGAGGCGGCCGCTCGCGATGACGAGATCGAAGCACTGCTTGGCGGCCGCCAGCAGATCCCAGGCACGATTCTTCTCCGGCGATCCGATCCAGGTCGTGAAATTTCCGTAGACCCAGCTCCCGGCCGTGAGCTGCGGCAGCTCGCCGACCCGGGAAGGTAACGCCCCCGGGCGTTTCTGCTCCTGGAGCCAGTCGTGATACGTCGTGGTCCGGAGCGACGCGTGGGCGGCGAGCCCCTCGTAGAGCGCCTCGAGAAAGTAATAGCCGTTGTACGGATACCACTCCCAGGCATTTTCGCCGTCCAGTATGACGCTCACGATCGGAGTCGTGCCCGGTTGCGCGCCCGCTGCCGTGGCTGTCAGCTCTCCGATGAAATTCTTCGCGGCATCGCGCCCATTCCAGGTCTTGTACTCGAAGCCGATCAGATCGGAAAGGCGATCGTCGCGGAAGAAGCACGTGAGTCCGGGTGCGACACCCGGCAAACGCCAGGCGCGATACAGATAATCGGCACGCGGCCCCGGGCCACCCTCCGCACGTGTCAGGCTGTTTGCGAGAACACGCTCCCCACTCGCGGTCCACTCGAGGCCTCTTTCGCCTAGCAGCCGTATCAACGCCTCCGAAACCCCGCCCTCGGCGGGCCAGAGGCCGTGCGGACCGGTGCCGAATCGCCGCTCGTGCGCCGCAATGGCCGATTCGATGTGATTTCCCACGCGCGCTCTTCCGCCCGGGTAGACAGGCGACTGCGGGAGCGTTGCGTGCGGCTCCGGCTCGCGCGCGCAGGCAAAGTCGATCAGCAGCGGTGCGAGCGGGTGATGATGCGGAGTTGCCGAAATCTCGATCTGCCCACGCTCGGCCAGCTTGCGGTAGCGCGGAATGATGTCCCGGATGATCCCGCCCATCAGCGCCGATAGTGCAAGTCGGTCCGCGTGACTGAATCCATGCCCCATCGACATGAGGCGTGTCACGACCTCCGACTCCCGGCGCACAGTCTCGCCCGTCCACGCCAGGTGGTACCACGTGAGCAGGTCGAACAGATACTGGTCGGAGAAGTACGCGGCCGCGTCGGCGCCCTGGCGCATCGCGTATTCGAACAGATCATGCAGCCGCCGATAGGCCGCAAACGGCCCGATCATGTGCACGTGATTGGCGTGGAAGCAGCGCTCGAGAATCGCACTACGCGCGGCGTCGCTCAGCCGTTCCGTGCTCGGTTGCGCGAGCAGCCTGAGCAGCGGGTCACGCAGCGTCCCGCTCTCGAACTGGCGCGCATAGTCCTCGAGTTGATCGAGCAGCACGGGCACGAAGTTCACGACCGCGCGCACTTCGCGATGATGCTCGAGGTGCCACGCCATGTCGGAGTAGTCCTTGATGGCGTGAAGGTACGTCCACGGCAGCCGGAACTCACCGGTTGTGTGATCCCGGTAGTCGGGCTGGTGGAAGTGCCACACCAGCACGAGGTCGAGCGGGCGGTCAGCGTTCGGCACGGGAATCTGCGTGCGATAGGTCAGGTCGGGCCCGAATTATGCGGGTTTTTCACTTGCGGGTTTTCTCGCGCCAGCGCGGCGCTCGCACGCGGGCCGATCTACAGTCACCCGGTCCGACGCCTGGCCGCGGATGTCAGCGCAGATGATGCACGACCTGCCCCAGCATCTCCGGGGTGATCAGCGTGACGCCTTTTTCGGTAACGTGAAACCGCTTTCGGTCCTCGATGGGATCGACGCCGACCTTCAAGCCGGGCGGGATCTTGCAGTTCTTGTCGACCACAACGCGCTTGAGGACCGCGTGGCGCCCGACCTCGACGTCCGGGAGAATGACCGCGTCCTCGATCGTGCAGTAGCTGTTGATCCGAACGCTGGAGAAAAGGAGGGTCCGCCGGATCGTCGATCCGGAGATGATGCATCCGCCCGAGACCATCGAATCGATCGCTGCGCCGCGCCGGTCGTCGTCGTCGAAGATGAACTTCGCCGGAGGCAGCTGCTCCTGATGCGTCCAGATCGGCCAGTTCTGGTCGTAGAGATCGAGGTCCGGGGATACGCGCGTCAGCTCGAGATTGGCTTCCCAATAGGCGTCCACCGTGCCGACGTCGCGCCAGTAGATCTTTCCGTCAGCCCTCTGTACGCAGCTGTCGTCGAGACGGTGCGCATAGACGCGATAACCACGGTCGATCAGGTACGGGATCAGGTCGTGCCCGAAATCGTGGCCGGATTTCCGGTCGTCCGCGTCGCGGATGAGCTGCTCGTAGAGGAATCCCGCATTGAACACATAGATGCCCATGCTGCCCAGCGCCGTGTCGGATCGGCCCGGAATCGGCCGCGGCTCGGCGGGCTTTTCCTGGAAACCGTTCACGCGGAAGTCTTCGTCGACCGACATCACGCCGAGCTGCCGCGCAGCTTCCGCCACTGGCACTTCGATGCAGCCCACGGTCATGTCCGCCTTGCGTGCAACGTGCTCGGCGAGCATCTTTCCATAGTCCATCTTGTAGACGTGGTCGCCGGCGAGGATCAGCACGTACTCCGGCTGCTGGTTGCGCAGCAGATCGAGATTCTGGAAAACCGCGTCGGCGGTTCCCTTGTACCAGTCCGCCGTGACGCGTTGCTGTGCGGGCACGAGCTCGATGAACTCGTTGAATCTCCCGTCGAGGAACGACCAGCCGCGCTGGATGTGGCGAATCAGGCTCTGCGCCTTGTACTGCGTGGCAATGATGACCCGTCGAATTCCCGAGTTGACGCAATTGGACAGGGTGAAATCCACGATGCGGAACTTGCCGCCGAACGGCACTGCCGGCTTCGAGCGCCAGTCGGTGAGCTCGCCGAGTCGTGTACCCCTTCCACCGGCAAGAACGTATGCGACGGTGTGGCGCACGAGTTGCCCCGCAGGCACCCCGCCGGCATCGTGCTTATAGGGGCAATAGCCGAGGTGGATGCACTCCTCGTCGCTCGCCACGTCGCTCTCCTTAGTGGTTCCTGGTTCGCGCTGGCCTGCGTGGGCTTTGCGCTCGTTGGCCTAAGCTTAACCGCGCCGGCGCGTCTTCGCTTGCGTAAGATCAACACCACTCTTCACAATCCGGCAATGCGTTTCACGTTGCGCGCAATGGCATCACCCCGCGACCCGTCAGAATTCGGTGCCTGAGACACTGCGTACCGATATCGGTTCGCCGGAGAATGACGTGGAGGAGCCGGCAGGTTAACCTATGTCCACTTTCTCGACTTTCGCGTGAGCATGACTATCCACCCCCGCGCCGGAATGCCGGCTTCCCCCGGCGATCTGATCGACGTCGCGGCGCTCGAGCGTGCGTTCTACGAGCGGTTGCCGGATCCTCGCGATCCGGCTCAGCGCGTTGCGTTCGGCACCAGCGGACATCGCGGGAGCGCGCTGTCCACAAGCTTCAACGCGGCCCACATCCACGCAATCACCCAGGCGATCTGCGAATACCGGGCCGCGCAGGGATTCGACGGACCGCTCTTTCTCGGCAAGGACACGCACGTACTCTCGCGGCCCGCCGAGCGCGCCGCACTCGAAGTCTTCTCCGGAAACGGCGTGCAGGTGCGAATCCAGTCCGACGATGGCTACACACCCACCCCCGTGATCTCGCACGCGATCGTGGCGGCGAATCGAGGACGCACCACCGGACTGGCCGACGGGATCGTCGTCACCCCTTCCCACAATCCGCCCGCGGACGGCGGCATCAAGTACAACCCGCCGCACGGCGGACCCGCCGACACCGATGCGACCGGATGGATCGAACGTCGCGCCAATGCACTTCTCGCCGATACGAATCGCAGCGTCCGGCGACTGACCGCTCCGCAGGCTCGCGTGGCACGAACCACCGAGGAGCACGACTTCGTCGCACCCTATGTCGCCGATCTCGCGGGCGTCATCGACATGGAAGCGATACGCCGGGCGGGCCTGAAGCTGGGCGTCGACCCGCTCGGCGGTGCGGCCGTCGATTACTGGCGACCGATAGCGGAACGATACGGGCTCGATCTTGCGATCGTGAATCCGGAAGTCGACCCGACGTTCCGGTTCATGACGCTCGACCACGACGGGAAGATCCGGATGGATTGCTCGAGCCCCTATGCGATGGCGGGGCTGGTGGCGCTGCGCGACCGCTTTGCCGTCGCGTGGGGGAACGACACCGACGCCGACCGGCATGGAATCGTCACCCCCTCCGCGGGTCTGCTCAACTCGAACCACTATCTCGCGGTGGCGATCGACTATCTTCTCTCGCACCGGCCGGAATGGGGGCGCTCCGCGGGCGTCGGAAAGACGCTCGTGTCGTCGAGCCTCATCGACCGCGTCGTGGCGGCACGCGGCTTCCGCCTTGCCGAAATGCCGGTCGGTTTCAAGTGGTTCGCGCCGGGTCTTGCGGACGCGAGCCTCTGCTTTGCCGGCGAGGAGAGCGCCGGGGCGAGTTTCCTGCGCCGCGACCGATCGACCTGGGCAACCGATAAGGACGGCATCATCCTCGGCCTGCTGGCTGCGGAGATCACTGCGGTGACCGGCATGGAGCCGGGAGAGTACTATCGCGCGCTCGCCGAGAAGCACGGGGCGCCGTTCACGACGCGCATCGATGCGCCCGCAACGCTCGCGCAGAAGGACCGTTTGAAGAATCTCTCACCACAGGATGTACAGGCAGCCACCCTGGCCGGGCAACCGATCACCGCGCGGATGACTCGCGCCCCGGCAAACGGTGCGGAAATCGGCGGCCTGAAGGTCGTGACGCAAGAGGGCTGGTTCGCCGCGCGTCCTTCCGGAACCGAGGACATTTACAAGCTCTACGCCGAGAGCTTCGTGAGCGAAGCGCACCTCGCCACGATCTTGCGCGAGGCGCAGGCCATCGTATCGGCAGCGCTCGGGTAGTTCCGCAGGTGGGGGGGTTGCGACTTTGATCCAGCCTCCGAACCACTCCGGCTGCAAGGGCTCTGGAACACCACCCCGGCTGCTGCGCAGCCACCCCGCCCGGCCCGAAGCGGGGACGCTTCGGGCGTTCGCCGGCTCGAACGTGCGCAGGCACGTTCTCGAAACCCCGCCTCACCCTCGGAGAGGAGGGGAAAAAACCTACAACCGCGCGGCGCACTGCGC
>JBAVOG010000425.1:0-2550 GCA_049691875.1 Burkholderiales bacterium
CGGGGGGATATACAAGGGCAGGTGGGAAGGGAAGGGTCCCACCCCTTCCCTGGCCCCTTGTTCGTTCGGGGATATACAAGGGACATTCGTCCCTTGTTCGTACGCCCGCTCTTGCGTGAAGAAGCACTGCCGCAATTTCGAGATAGATTCTGGTATCGCGGTCGGGACGGATGAACATGATCGTCATCGTGATGGGCGTGACCGGCGCCGGGAAAACAACCGTCGGCCGGTTGCTTGCGACCGAGCTCGGCGCCGGGTTCCTCGACGCCGACGATTACCATCCGCCCGCCAACGTGGCGAAAATGAAGGCGGGAACGCCGCTCGACGACGCCGACCGGGCGCCATAGCTCGGGCGGCTGAACGCGATCCTGCAGGAGCACGCGCGCGAGAGGCGGAGCGTGGTGCTCGCGTGCTCGGCGCTGAAGTCCGCCTACCGGACCAGGCTCGTCGAGGGGCTCGCGAGTGCCAGGTTCGTGCTCCTGAGCGGGTCCAGGGCGCTGCTGCGCGAGCGGCTGGCCGCACGGCGGGGTCACTACATGAATCCGGCGCTCCTCGACTCGCAGCTCGCAACGCTGGAGTCGCCGAGCGACGCAATCGTGATGGATATCGCCAAGTCGCCGGCGGAGATGGTTCGCGCGATACGTAATGCGCTGAGTGAGGCTGCGAGGTAAGTCGCCTCTCCACTCAACGTTACATCACGCTCCAGCCCGGCTCCTCGCGATCGAGCATTCGCCGGAGCGAGGCGAGATGCAGCGTCGACTGCTGGCGCTCGCCGGCCCACTGCTTGGCGGTGGTCGCCGCAATGTGGTGCGGGACGCGCTTGAACACCTTGTTGCTGCCCTGAGCCAGCACCTGCACCATGCACGCACGCTCCAGGTAATAGAGATCGTCGAACGCGTAGGCGACGTTCTCGCCGCAGACGATCACGCCGTGGTGCTGCAGGAACAGGATGTCGCCGCCGTTCAGGCGCGCTGCTATGCGGTCGCCCTCGGCGTCGTCCAGCGCCAGCCCGTTGTACTCCTCGTCGTAGGCCACGCGCCCGTAGAAGCGCAAGGCGTTCTGGCTGGCCGGCTCCAGCCGCCCGCCCTCGAGGAGCGTGAGCGCCGTCGCGAACGGCATGTGCGTGTGCATCACGCAGGCCGGCGCGCGCTTCGAGCGGTGCAAGCAGCCGTGGATGTGGAACGCGGTGGGCTCCACCTTGTGGCGGCCCTCCACCACTGCGCCTTCGGGGTCCACCATTACGATGTCGCTCGGCACGACCTCCGCCCAGTGCACCCCCTGCGGATTGATGAGGAACCGGTCTTGGAGGCCCGGCGCGGCTAGACTGAAGTGGTTGCAGACGCCTTCGGAGAGGCCGTACCGATGAGCCCAGCGCAGTGCGGAGGCAAGGTCGATGCGCGCCTGGGCCAGAGCGTCCTTCATGACGTCGGCATTGTAGCCGCGAACCCCGGGAATGCCGGACGGAAACGTTACAGGATTGTCAAACCGGCCGCGCGCAACGCAATAAGTCGCGCGCCCGACAATTCAATCGAACAGCCCCCCGAGCGCGTGAATGCAGAGGTCCACGAGGTCGCCGCCAGCCGTCAGGCCCCCGAACAAGGTGGGGCCGGAGCCTCGGTCGAGGCGCCCGAGCGTGCGCTCGCTTGCACGTAATTGCGCCACTGCCGCGGCCACTACCTGTGGGTCCGGGTTCGCGCGGGACGCGGCCGCTGTGGACCACTTTCGCACCGCGTTCTCGACCGCATCGGCGTCGAGGATCGCGATCGGCGCCCCGCAGTGCGGGCAGCTCGCGTCGCGGACCAGATCGATCGGCGCCCCGCAGCCGGAGCACTGCACCTGGCGAATCTCCGCTCTCACGCGGGCGATCTCCCCGGGAGTGAGCGCCCGTACGAACTGCTTCTCGCGCAGGAAATCGAAGAACGGCGTGAGGCGGCCGTGGCCCTTCACGCAGCGGAAGTAGCGAAAGCGTCCGGCCTTGGAGAAGTCATCGGTCCGCCGGAGGCGCCCGGTGCACCGCGGGCAGCCGAACAGCTCGTCGAGCGGGCGCCGCTCGCGCTTCTCGTGACGGTGTATTTGCTTGAAGAGCTCGAGCACGCCGGCCGGCGCGAGCTGCAGGCTTTCGGTGCTGTCGAACCAGATCAGATGGCACGGAAAGCAGAGATCGATCGACACCTCGCCGACGAGGTGACGATCGAACGTGCGCGATTCCATCTCGCTCTTGCAGTTGGGGCAGTCCATGTCTCAGTGACCTGGATCCCCGCTTGCGCGGGGATGACGGCAAACTCCCTAGAGTATCGAGGCCGACCGGATCGAAAGGGCCGCGAGCACGCGCTCCGCAGCGGTCACCCCACGATACTGCGCTTCCTCGAACAGCGAAAATCCGGATAGGTCCGAGTGCGCAAAATGCACGCGGCCGATGTGGCGCAGGACACGTTCGCGCGCACTCCCCCACACGAAACCCGGGCGCGGCCGCGCCATCGCGTGTCCGTTCGCGAAGACGTCGATGCGCCGCGTCGCCGCGCGCAGCTCCGGATGCGGACGCCCCAGGTC
>JBAVOG010000426.1:0-5336 GCA_049691875.1 Burkholderiales bacterium
CCCTCGAGCTGCACGTGTACGGCGTCGCCGGCGTCATGCCAGCCCCTCACTCTTGCAGCGAGGTGCTCGGGCGCCGCAGCGGCAAGCAGGGTTCCGGCAAGCGGCGCCAGATCGGTTACGTATCCGAGCGCGGGCAGGTCGAGCTCGTCGGCACGGATCATGGTGCGGCCGAATCCACCTGCCTGCGAGATGTGCACATTCTCGATTGCAGTGACCGGCAGGGCGTCGAACGCCCCGATCCGGTCCAGCACCAGGCGACTTGCGTAGGATAGCGCGATCGGCCGGAATGGCATGGAGGGCGTCGCGGCACCACTGGTCCGCCGCGGCTCGACGAGCGCCACCGACAGCCCGCTCTGGCGCAGCGCGAGCGCCAGCGTTGCACCGACCGGCCCGCCGCCGGCGACGACTACGTCAAACTGATCGCGCATCGCGCATCAGCGCTTCGATGTCCGCCACGGTCTTCGGCGCAGCGGCGGTGATCAGCTCGCAACCACTGCCGGTCACCAGCGCGTCATCTTCGATCCGGACGCCGATGTTCCAGAATTTCTCGGGGACGTTCCCGGCGGGACGGATGTAGCAACCGGGCTCGACAGTGAGTGTCATTCCGGGTCGCAGCACCTTCCACTCGCCGCCTTCCTTGTAGTCGCCCGCGTCGTGGACGTCCAGTCCCAGCCAGTGCCCGGTCCGGTGCATGTAGAAGCGCTTGTAATCCTCCGACTCCAGGACCGAGTCCAGCGTGCCGGAGCACAATCCGATGTCGATGAAGCCCTGCGCGAGCACTTTCACAGCTGCTTCGTGCGGCATCTCCCAGGTATTTCCGGGCTTGACCTCCGCCGCGGCTGCCGCCTGTGCGGCAAGCACGAGCTCGTAGATCGCCCGCTGCGGGCCACTGAACTTTCCGTTCACGGGGAACGTGCGCGTTATGTCGGCCGCGTATCCGTCGAGCTCACCACCGGCATCGATCAGCAGCAGGTCTCCTTCACCCATCAGCCGGTCGTTCTCCCGGTAGTGCAGAACGCAGGCGTTCGGTCCGCTCGCAACGATCGGCCAGTACGCAGGAAACTGCGCGCCGTGACGGCGAAACTCGTGCAGCAGCTCCGCCTCGATCTCGTACTCCTTCATTCCCGGCCTTGCTACGCGCATTGCACGAACGTGAGCGCCCGCCGAGAGCTCCGCGGCGCGCCGCATGGTGGCAATCTCGTGCTCGTCTTTCACCAGCCGCATCTCGTCCAGGATCGAGCGAACGTCCCGGATTTCGGCGGGCGCGGCCACGCCGGTGCGCGCCTTCGCGCGGACCTGATTGAGCCATCCCATCACGCGGCTGTCCCAGGCCGGATCCATCCCCGCCGCGAAATGGAGCGTTGGCTGATTGGCGAGCAGATCCGGAAGCCGGGCATCGAGCTCGGCGAAGGGATATGCTGCGTCGAACCCGAACTTGTCGCGCGCCGCCTCGAATCCGTGGCGGAACCCGTCCCAGAGCTCGCGCTCGGGATTCTTCTCGCGGCAGAAGAGCACCGACTTCGGCTCGGCGCCGGCAACGAGCACGAGCAATGCTTCGGGCTCCGGAAAACCGGTCAGGTAATAAAAGTAGCTGTCGAAGCGGTACAGGTAGTCGCTGTCACGGTTGCGTAGGCGCTCCGGCGCCGTTGGAACGATCGCGACGCCGGCCTGCATCGTCTCGAGCAAGCGCGCCCGGCGCGCACGGAAGGGTTCGGTTCGATTCATGGCACAAGTGTCGGGTCCCGCGGGAGACTTTGCAAGCCTTGGCCTTCACAGAATGATTCAAACTCGAATGCGCTTCGCAGCGACTCCGCCTTGAAGAGGAGGGGAAGGTCTAAAGCTCTTTCCCCTCCTCTCCGAGGAGGGGTGGACGCGTAGCGGACGGGGTGGTGAACGATGCTTATCGAAGCCGTAACCACCCCCGCCCTGCGGGCGGACCCCTCATTGGAAAGGAGGGGAAAAGACAGCACGCGCTACGGCTTTCGATCGAGGAGCCAGGCCCACTCGTTGCTCCGCACGCGCAGTTCCTCTCGCGCCGCGGCGCATAGCTCGGATACCGCGGCGCGATAAGCTTCGAGGTCTGTGCCGCCTTCCAGCTCCCGGGCGCCCATCTCCAGCTCGGCCAGCACCTGTTCGAGCACGAGCGCGGAGGCGAGGGCGTTCTTGAGCTGCTCGCGCGGCTGTGGAATCCAGTCACGGTCCGCGAGGAGCGAGCGCAGCTTTTCTCCGCCATCGAGAACCTTCTTGCGTAGGCGCGGCAGTGCGCCGAGTCGCTTCGACTGCAGATCGCCGAATACCGCGAGAGCAATCATGCTCAGCCATTGGCTGCGTAGCTGTTCAGCCCACGCTCCATCGAGCTCGAGAGCGCGCGCGACTTCCTCCCGATCGAGCGTGCTCATTGGCCGGCGAGCGCCGCATCGAGCGCCGCGAGACGCACCGGCGTTCCGACATCTATCCACTTGCCCTGGAAACGCTCGCCCGTCACACGTCCCGCCGTGGCTGCGCCGCGAAGCAGCGGCGCGAGTTGAGCCTTGTCGCCGCGGCGGATGCCGGCGAAGAGGGAGGGCGCGTAGAGTCCGATTCCTGCAAACGTCAGGCGCTCGTTGGCGCCGTTGCCAACGACCTGTCCGGTGAGCGTGAAGTCCCCCGGCGGGTGATGCGGCGGGTTGTCGACGAGCACGAGATGGGCGAGCGCGTTACCCAGTCCATGGCTGACAAGAAGAGAGAAATCCAGGTCGCAAAAAACGTCGGCGTTCACCGCGATGAAAGGGGAATCGCCGAGCAGCGGCAACGCGTTCGCGATTCCGCCCGCCGTCTCCAGCGCGGAGGCCTCGGGCGAATAGCGTATCGACACGCCGTAACGTGCGCCATCGCCCAGCGCCGACTCGATCGCCGCACCGAGATGCGCGTGATTCATGACGATCTCGCGAACGCCGCCGGCGCGCAGTCGCTCCAGCAGCCAGGCGACGAGCGGTCGGCCACCTACTTCCAGCAGTGCCTTGGGCACTCGATCCGTCAGCGGGCGCATACGTTCGCCGCGGCCGGCCGCAAGGATCATCGCTCTCACGTCGCGTTGCTCACTAGAACGTGTACCGGAGTTTCGGTGTTCGACCTTCGAGCTGGTCGAGCAACCTGGCCAGCGGGGCGAGCGCGGCGTAACGCTCGCAAGTGGCGCGGACGTAGGCGAGAAAGCGCGGCGCGTCGCCGAGGTAGTCGGGCTTGCCGTCGCGGTATTGCAGGCGCGCGAAGATTCCGAGCACCTTGAGGTGACGCTGCAGCCCCATCCACTCCAGGTCCTGGTAGAAGGCACCGAAGTCCGCATCGACGGGCAATCCGGCCCGGCGCGCCTTCTCCCAGTATCGAACTGTCCAGTCGATCACCCGCTCTTCCGGCCAGCTCACGAATGCGTCGCGGAACAGCGAGGCGACGTCGTAGCTGATCGGCCCGAACACGGCATCCTGAAAATCCAGTATGCCGGGATTCGGGTCGCTCACCATCAGATTGCGCGGCATGTAGTCGCGATGCACGAATACCTTCGGTTGCGCGAGATTGCTGGCGAGGACAAGACGGAACGTCGACTCGATGGCCTGTCTCTGTGCGTCGGAGGGCGTGATACCGAGATGGCGGGCAACATACCACTCCGGGAAGAGATCGAGCTCGCGGCGCAGCAGGGCTTCGTCGTACGGCGGCAACTCGGCCGGACGACTCGCCAGCTGCCATCTGACCAGGGCATCGACCGCATCGGCGAAGAGCGTATCCGCATTGGAGGCGTCCAGGGCTGCGAGATAGGTGGTCGAGCCGAGGTCGGTTAGCAGCAGGAAGCCCCGCGCAAGATCCTGCGCGAGGATTCGCGGCGCATTCAGGCCCGCTTCCAGGAGGAGTCCGGCAACATGTATGAACGGTCGGCAATCCTCGCGCTGCGGCGGGGCATCCATGGCGATCACGCTGCGCGCGTCGCCTTCCGCAAGGTGGACGCGGAAGTAGCGCCGGAAGCTCGCATCGGCGGAAGCAGGCGTCAGATGGAAGCTGCCAGACGGGTAATGGCTTGCCAGCCATTGCTGGAGTTCTTCAAGCCGCTCCATCGTTTCGTTGCCTGGTCGGGTGAATTGTGCGATTTTAGCAACTAAAAAACGACATCCAAACCGATGCGGCCCAGTTTCCACCCTGCGGCGGCGGTGGCGGTTCTCGCTTTTGCCCTATGCGGCAACGTTGCTGCCCAGGGACAGGGGCTGCAACTGCACCGAACGCCGCTTTCGCAACCTCCCCAGCCGGGCGAGGACATCCCGGCATTCGTCGCCGCGGACAAGATCGAGGGTGTCTCCGGGGTGGAAGTCGACGCGACCGGTAACGCGGAACTGCGCAAGGGGGCGACCACGCTGTTCGCCGATCGAATCCGCTACGTGAACGAGTTCGACGAAGCGGAGGCGGTGGGCCACGTGCGCCTCCGGATGGGCGACGACGAGCTGCGCGGGCCCCGTTTGCGGCTGCGCGTGTCCGACAATGCCGGGGTGATGGACGATCTCTCGTTCACGCTTTCACCGCGCTCGCTTGGCTCATCAGGACGCGCGGCGGTTCCGACCGACAGTCGCGGCACGGCCAAGGTGGCGCGCTTCAATGGCCAGGATCACGTTCGGGTCAGCGACACGACCTTCACCACGTGCAAGCCGGGCCAGGACGACTGGACGATCTCCGCGGAGGAGCTCGATCTCGACCTGGGGCGAGAGGTCGGCACGGCGCGCGGGGCCCGCCTGACCTTCCTTGGACTGACGACTCCCGAGCTGCCGGACTTCGATTTTCCGCTCAACAACCGGCGCAAGAGTGGCTTCCTTCCGCCGAGCGGCGGCATCAGCAACTCGCGCGGATGGGAATTCATCGCGCCGTACTACTTGAACCTCGCTCCGAACTACGACGCGACCGTCGCGGCGCGGTACATGCAGAAGCGCGGCTTCCAGTTCCTCTCCCAGTTCCGCTATCTCACCCCGACCTCGACCGGCGAGGCGCGCCTCGAATACCTGCCTTACGACAAGCAGCTCGACACGGACCGCTGGGGCGTCTCTTGGCTGGACAACTCCCGATTCGGAGGGAACTGGTCGACCAACGTCAACTACACGCGGGTTTCCGACAACAATTACTTCCGCGAGCTGTCCGGGCGGCTTGCCACTGCGACGCAACTCTACCTCCCGCAGGAGGCATCGATCACCTACGGCGCCGGTTGGTGGAATTCGACGCTGCGCGCCTCGAAATTCCAGACGCTGCAGGATTACGACAATCCTTCGCCGATTCCCTACAATCGCCTCCCACAATTCACCGCAAGCGCGCTCCGGACCGTGGGGGCC
>JBAVOG010000427.1:0-23442 GCA_049691875.1 Burkholderiales bacterium
TCCCCGCTCCGGGCCGGGCGGGGTGGCGCCGAAGGCGACGGGGTGGTGATTACTACTGATCGAAGCCGCAACCACCCCGTCGGGCTGCGCCCGACACCCCTCCTTGGAAAGGAGGGGAAAATTCAAACCTCCCCTACTTCACCAGCTCGATCTCGCTCGGCCGCCAGCTCTTGTCGAAGAACGATTCGAGCGGACTGTAGAGGCGCAGGATGGTGAACCAGCCTTTCTTCGGATCGGTCTGGATCCAGTTGCCGCGCTTCACGCCGTCGGGCTGCTGCGGCCCGAAATAGATCGTGGTCGAGCCGTCCGCGCTTGCCTCCGCGGCGGGCGACGGATAGCTCTGGCTGCCGGCGCGTGGAAAGCGCTGCGGCGTGTCGAGCATCGAACGTGTCTGGTTGTCGTAGACCGTGAATGACCAGAAGGCGCGCGCCGGGATGCCCTTGGGCAGCGTCGTCTTGTACGTCTTGGCGCCGTCGAACGGGTTCTTGTCCTTGTCCAGGAAACCCATCAGGTACTGCGAGCCCACGTCGGGGATACGCATGATCATGCCCGGCGAATCGAGCGTGTAGCCGTAGTAGAAGGCGGTGCGTGAATCAAGCGTACGCGCGCCGGTCGGCGGCAGCGGCTTGAACATGCCCTCCTTCGTGAACAGCGGCGGTGGCGTCTCGAAGAACGCGCCACCTTCCCATAGCATGCTGCCCCACATCGAGGCCGGGTAGTAGGCCCAGTCGGGGTGAGCGATGGCGTAGCGCCAGTTCAGTACACGCCCCGCCGCGTTGCCCACGGCCGCCGCGTCGGAGAGGATCTTCTTCATGCGAGCATCGGGCGCGAACGGCTTGCCCTTGACGATACCGATCGCGGCCAGCTGGCCCGCCAGCTCGACATCGTAGCTGTTGGCCGGTTCCTGCTGGACGTTGTCGTTGATCATCTCGAAGAATGAAAAGTCATTGGGCGGGATCGTGTTCATGACCTTGCCGCTGGCTTCGACGAACTTCGTTTCGGGCACCGGCGGGTTGCGCCCGAGTCGCACCTTGCCTTCGAGCGCGGTGGCGATGCTGGTGCCGACGCCGCCCGGGGTGTAGGGGTAGATCTTTATCGTCTTCTTGATGAGATCCACCACCGGCTTCGGGTCGTTGTCGACCAGGAAAGAGCGCGCGGCATACAGCACCCGAGTCGTGCTCGAGCGCGCGATGTAGAAGCCGCCCTCCGGCAACGGGCCCTCGTAGCCTGGCGGCAAGATCAGGTACTTGCCGCCCTCGCCGCGGTCGGGTCCAGGGAAGCCGATGTCGATGATCCACGAGAACCACATGTCGTTGATCGTGCCCAGCCCCTTGGGCGGCTGCTCGATCACCATCGGGCCCTTCGTCAGATCGACCACAGCCAGGTAGTACACGGTGTCTGCGTTGGCGGTCAGGAACAGCGACTTCGCGTCCATCAGGTCCGGGAAGATCACCACCGTGTTGTCTTGCGCGCCGATTTCCAAGAAGCCCTTGCGGATCGCGTAGGCCGAGGCGCCGCGGAAACTATTGTTGAAGACGTTCAGCGCACGAGTAAAGTCGAGTGTGTCGTAGACCTTTTGAGCGGTTTCGACGCTGGGCGCGCCGTCTTTGAACTGCAGCGTGCCGATTCGCGTCTCGACCCTGTCCGGAGTCGTAAGCGCAGCAGGAATAGCGGGTGTCGATTGCGCCCAAGCGACACCGGGTATTGCCAGAGCAGCGCTGGATAGTGCTGCCGTCAGAAATTTGTTCAGTTGCTTCACTGACGCTTCTCCACAAATCATTCAAGGGATTGATTCCGAAATTCATCCTGTCGACAAATCGATTCTAACGAAGATCCACGAGCTGGGCTGCCAGCTAGAGATTTTCGATCGGCACTGGATCGATCGCGTCCGCCGGCGTAAAGCCGAACACCTTGCCATAAAAGTAGAGCTCCGCCTCCCGGGCGCGGATGATCGTCTCCGCGCGGCGGAACCCGTGCTGCTCGCCTTCGAATGCGAGGTAGGCGACGGGCAAACCCTTTGCGCGCAGCGCATCGACCATCGTTTCCGCTTGGTTGGGCGGAACCACTTTGTCGGCTAGCCCCTGAAAGAAGATCACCGGACAGGACAGCTGGTCGACGAAATGGATGGGCGAGCGCGCTTCGTAAAGATCCTTGCGCTCGGGATAGGGGCCGACGAGCGAATCGGTGTAGCGTGACTCGAACTTGTGCGTGTCACGGGCCAGCGCCTCCAGGTCGCCGATGCCGTAGTAACTGGCACCAGCATTGAAGAAATCGTAGAACGTCAGCGCGGCAAGCGCCGTGAATCCGCCCGCGCTGCCGCCGCGAATCGCGAGCCGCTTTTCATCGACGCGCCCCTGCGCGACGAGATGCATCGCCCCGTCAACACAGTCCTCGACGTCGGCGACGCCCCACAGGCCGCGCAGCAGTTCACGGTACGCTCGGCCATATCCGGTGCTCCCGCGATAGTTGACGTCGAGCACCGCGATCCCCCTGCTCGTCCAGAACTGGATGGCCAGGCTGAAGCTCGGCGTGGTGGCGCCAGTCGGACCGCCATGACCGATGACGACGAGCGGCGGCAGCTCACCGTGGGGGGCCCGAAAATTCGGGTTCCGGGGCGCATACCAGAATGCGTGGGCGTGTTGACCCGCGCCCGTCGAAAACTCGATCGCCTCGGGCGGAGAGATGTACCCGTCCGCGATCGCGAGCGACGCGGACTCGCGCAGCACCGTGACCTTGCCCGTATCGGGATCGAACAGCGCGACCACGCTCGCCTGCCAGGGGGAGGCCGCGATCAGCACAGTACGCCCCGCGCCGACCGCAATGTCGGAAATGTCGGTGAACGGCGTTGGGATCGTCTCGAGCTGGCCCGTCGCCTGATCCAGCGCGCCGAGCCGCCACAGGCCTTTCTCGGCAAATGCGCACAGAATCCTTCGATCGCTTTCGATGCCATACGTCGCCTGCCCGAACTGCCATTGCGGGCGCCCGAATTCCAGGTCCGCCCGGTAGAGGCAGCTCGAGCGCTCGCCGTCGAAGGTATGTAGATTCCACCAGCCTTCGGGATCGCTGACGAGGTAGAGCTTTCCATCCGGCCCCCACTCCGGCTGGAACACCGATTTGCCTTTTCCACCTGCGGCACGCGCATGATCCTTGGGGAGACCTTCGCCATCCAGCTCGGCAATCCAGAGCTCGGTGCCATCCCACGGCATGTTCGGATGATCCCAGGTCAGCCACGCGAGGCGTCGTCCATCCGGGCTTGGGCGCGGGTTCGAGTAGAAATCATGCCCCGCCGCAAGCACCGACACGATACCGTCGTTACAATCGATCGCGACGAGCTCGTTCACCGGTTCCCGATCGGCGTCCGCGTGACTTTCGCGGACACACACGACCCGACCACGCTGCGCGTCGTAAACTAGGTCAGCATAGCGCCAGGGTCCGGGAGAAGTGAGCGGCTCGGGTGACAAACCCGACCGCTTCCGATAGACACGGTCGTCGCCGATATGCGAGAACCATACGTCCCCGCCCGAGACCGCAAACGCGCCGCCGCCGTATTCGTGGACGCGCGTTCGCACGTCGTAGGGTGCAGGCGTGACATCCGCAATCGTGCCATCCGGCGTGCGGCGAACGAGCACGCTGCGCCCCTTTTCGGCAGGGCGGCCCTCGACCCAGTAGATGTCGGGACCGTCGAGCGCGACATCGCCGAACCGCACGCTCGCGGCGCTCAGTGCCGCGGCGCTGATCGGTGATTCCCATTCGCCGTAGGGTGCCGTCTTCATTTGAACAGAGCATCTATGGTACGTGCGCAAGGCGATTATGCCTGCTATCGTTTCCCCTCCTTGAAAAGGAGGGGAAAGAACAACTCCACCTCGTCGCGGAGTAAACGTCACATGAGCGTCATGAAACTGTTCGACCTGACCGGCAAGGTTGCGCTCATCACCGGCGGCTCGCGCGGCCTCGGATTGCAGATGGGGACCGCGCTCGGCGAGATGGGTGCAAAGCTCGCGATCACCGCTCGCAAGCGCGACGAGCTGGAGCAGGCGCGCACGCAACTCGCGGGCTTGAACATCGAGGCACTCTCCCTGCAATGCGATCTGCAGAACGCCGAAGCCATCGACCCCATGGTCGAGGCAGTGGTCGAGCACTATGGACGAATCGACATCCTCGTGAACAATGCGGGCGCGACCTGGGGTGCACCGGCCGAGGACCATCCGCTCGAAGCGTGGCAGAAGCTGGTCAATCTCAACCTCACCGCGACCTTTCTCGTGACGCAGGCGGTGGGCAAGCGGTGGATGATCCCGAATCGTCAAGGACACATCGTCGTCATCGCCTCCATCGCAGGGCTCGGCGGCTCCCTGCCGGCGCACATGAAAACGATCGCCTACAACACCACCAAGGGCGGCCTGGTGAATTTCACGCGCGCGCTCGCCGCGGAGTGGGGACAGTACGGCATCACGGTGAATGCGATCGCGCCCGGGTTCTTCCCGTCGAAAATGACGCAGGGAACGCTCGACAAGATGGGCGATGTGCTCGCGGCGCAAGCCCCGCTTCGGCGGCTCGGCTCCGACGAGGATCTGAAGGGGCTCGTCGTGCTGCTTGCATCCGAGGCATCCCGGCACATCACCGGACAGATCATCGCCGTGGACGGCGGAGTCTCTGCCGTCGTCTAGCGTGGCGTGCTTGCGGCGCCCAGACTTCGATGACACACTCCCGCACCATGCAGAAGCCCGCATTGCAGCAAGACGTACCGGGCGCCGGATACTGGCGCCGGATACCGTTCGCGGAGCATCTCGGCATCCGCCTGGTCGAGATCACCGAGGCGCGCGCGGTGATCGAGCTTCCACGCAAGCCCGAGCTTCTGAACAGCTGGGGCGGCGCGCACGGTGGCGTGATCATGACCATGCTGGACGTCGTGATGAGCATGGCAGTGCGCGGGCACTATCGCGAGAACACCGCCGTGGTCACGATCGACATGAGCGTCGGATTCATGAACGCCGGACGGAGCGAAGTCGTGCGTGCCGAGGGGCGTGTGCTCCACGGCGGCCAATCCACCGCGTTCTGCGAGGGCGAGGTCCACGACGATGCCGGCCTGCTCGTCGCCAAGGCGATCGGCACTTTCAAGCGCATCCTCGAAAAGAAGTAGAAAACGTCCGGACGGTTCGGGTGCAGCATTCGTCTGATTTAGCAGCATTTACCGCCCGCCCTCGCTCGCCATGACTCGCTGAAACACGCCGTCACCGCTAGGCGGGTTTGCTCGGCGATTTCGAACCCCACTGGACGCCGGGTCTTTTGTTGCATGATGCTCGCGCGGGCCCCTACGCGATCGCCATGAAAAATGTCTCGAACGCGCGACCTGGCCAGATCGCAAGCGCGAGAACGCCCAGGGCCGCGTAAAGGTGTACCGTGCCGCGCCCCTACGCCAACGCTCGCATTACATGCGCCCGGCTTCGTTCAACAGCTGGCTCACGCGGAATCCCTTCCGCGTCGGCACCGTCTCAACGCGGCCCTTAAGCTGCGCTTTCACGATCGAATTGCGGCCGGCGCCACGGGGATTATCCCGCACTAGCGATGGAGCGTGATCCGCGCCTTCGGCAGCGAGGACAACCAAAGCGCCTGAATCGGCAGTGGGCAGTGGGCAGTGGGCAGGGTGGGACGGAGATAGATGCAGCCCATTGATACTTCGCATTCGTCGAGGCAGACCGTGTCGACTTCCCGCTGTTGTAGTCGGGGACGTTAACCCTTAAGCTTAATTTCAGGGCGTGTCGCGTACTTTGCGTGCGAGCGGCGTGAAATGCTCAAGAAGGCACGACCTGCGGGTGTCCGCTGTTTGCCCGAGTACGCGGCACAGCGGGCCGTTCAGTCGCCAAGCCGAGAAAATGGAGGAGACCCCGATGAAAAAGGACACGCATCGAGACAAGAGCACCGAGACCCCCGAGAAAACGGGCAACAGTGAGGGCGTATCGCGAAGGACCATGCTCAAGGCCAGTGCGGCGGGCGTTGCTGCTGCCGTTGCAGGCGGCGGTGCCGCGCTCGCGCCTGGCGCCGTAGAGGCGACGGGCGGCGGCCACAGCGCAGATTCCGAGGAACTAGTGCTCGTCAACGGCAAGATTCACACGATGGACGACAGAAACCGCATTGTGAGCTCGGTCGCGATCCGCAATGGCCGCTTCGTCGAGGTTGGTAGCGCCGGAGGTGGCGGCAAGGTCATCAACCTCGGCGGTCGCACGGTGGTCCCCGGACTGATCGAGAGCCACACGCACTTCGTGAGCCTTGCGAATCGGCCGGGCTATCACGTCGCCCAGCTCGAGCTTGCGTCGAACATCGCCGAGGTCCAGGAGCTCCTCGCGGCACGGCGGCCCGATGTGCCCCCGAACCAGTTCATCACCGCGATGGGCGGCTGGAATCCGCGTCAATGGACCGAGCGGCGCCTGCCGACGCTCGAAGAGCTGGATGTCGCGGTGCCCGACCGGCCGGTGTTCCTGTTCCAGAACTTCAGCGGCCCGTGCGCGGTCAACTCGCTCGGCAAGGCGTTCTTCGAGTCGGTGGTCTCGCCCCTCGCTGGACCGGTCACGGTCGGCGCCGACGGCTCGATCACCGGCGCCCAAGCTCGTGCAGCGCTCTACCACTTGCGCGTGCGCCAGACCTTCGAGGACAAGAAGCGCAGCACCCTCGACGCGATGGCGTTCTCCGCGCAGGTCGGCATCACCACGAACCTCGATCAGACACTGGTTGCGCTGGCCTCGGGGCCGCTCGACCCTCAACCTACCTGGTTCCTCGCGAACCTCGATCACTTCCGGATGTACGACTCGTGGCTCGCGCTACACCGCGAGGGCGAGACGTTCGTCCGGCTGCAGATGAACTTCCTGCACAACCAGGGCAACCTGTCTGCACTCGGTGGTCTCGAAAGCCAGCTGCCGGAGCTGAGGGAGCGACTGAAGAACCAGTTTCCGTTCTTCGGCGACGACATGCTGCGCACCGGCGCGATTGGCGAGTGGGCGGCACCGTTCGCGTTTCAAGGATCAGCCAACTACGACGTATGGTACGAGGCACAACGACTCTGCGCCCAGGCGCGCTGGCGCAACGAGAACGCCCGGGGCGACTTCGACGGCATCCAGCAGGTGGTCGAGACCTACGAGCAAATGGATGCTGAGTTCGGCATCAAGGAGTTGCGTTGGGGACTGCAGCATGTGGACAACGCGACCTCCGAGCAGCTCGCGCGGCTCAAGAACCTCAACTGCGGCGTCTCGATGTCCGGTTTCCGCTGGCAGAACAACCCCAACGCGGATGGGACACCGGTCGGACCGTACTTCCCGAGGATCGTCGCGAGCGGCATCCCCGCCGGCCTCCACGAGGACGGGGTGCACATTGCGCCGCACAACCCATGGTACGCGCTGCATTACGCGACCACCGGTCTGAACTACGACGGGTTGCAAATCAACTCCGGACAGCAGATCACGCGCCAGCAGGCGCTTTACGCCTACACCCGCGGCGCCGCCTGGTATCTGAACCGGGAGAACGACCTCGGCTCGATCGAAGTGGGCAAGCTCGCTGACCTGGTGGTATTGGACAAGGACTACTTCAAGGTCGGCGATGCGGAGATGCGGAACATACGCCCGGTCCTCACCATCGTCGATGGAGAGGTAGTCCATGACGCGCGTGAGCCACGACGGCGCTGGGGTAAGAAGCTCCGTTACCGCCACGATAGCCATAGGTAAGGGGCACTGCGCAAGACGTGGGTGTGCAAAGGGCGACTAACGCTTTGCACACCCGCCTCGACGCGTTTGGGCGTCGAGTGCCGGTGCTCCCGCTCCCCTTGCACACGATTTCGTTCACCCCACTCGGCGGTACCCAAAGGGCGGATAGTCGCCCACTTTATCGGCGTCCTACAGCAGCGGGCCACCCCAACTAATGATCGTATTTACTGCGATCCAGGCTCAGCGCCAGACAAATCCGAGGCGGTCACTCACACCTGGGCGGTTCTCCGCAGGTCAGGTTTATCCGGCGACATAGCAATCGACTTCCTAACAGAAAGGTCCGCTCTGGAGTTGTTTTGCCGCCTGATCCGAACGACGCGAATTGGCCAGATACGGGCGCTGAACGCATCCCCGTGGAGGCGGGAATTCAGCGGCTTCGGGCCTCGATTCGCGCTTGCGCGGCAATGACGGGATTCTTCGGAGCGTTCTCGCCAAGGCGCCCTGCTGTTCGCGCTCAGTGCTTCGCGAACTGAGCCGCTCCGAACATGTTCTCGCGCCACTTCGGATCGTCCGGCGGAGGACGGCGCACGTCGGCGAGCACCTGCAGCCCGCGCTTCACCGCGGGGCGTTCGTTCAGGAGGTCGAACCAGCGCTTGACGTTCGGATAATCGGTCATCGCGACGCCCTGGCGCTCGTGAGATCGCAGCCAGGGCATGGTGGCCATGTCGGCGATCGTGTACTCGCCGCATCCTACGTACGGGCTCTCGCCGAGCCGGCGATCGAGCACGCCATAGAGTCGGTTCGCCTCTTTCGTGTAGCGCTCGATCGCGTAGGCAATTTTTTCCGGCGCGTAGGCGCGGAAATGATGTGCCTGCCCGAGCATCGGCCCGATGTGCCCCATCTGGAACATGAGCCATTGGAGCACCGAGTAGCGATCACGGATGCTCTCGGGCAGAAACCTGCCGGTCTTCGCGGCGAGATAGATCAGGATTGCGCCCGATTCGGCGAGCGCCATCGGCTTCCCGTCCGGCCCGTCCGAATCCACGATCGCCGGCATCTTGTTGTTCGGGCTGATCTTCAGAAACTCCGGCTTGAACTGATCGCCCGCGCCGATGTTGATCGGATGGATGCGGTACTCGAGGCCGGTCTCCTCGAGCATGATGTGGATCTTGTGACCATTCGGTGTGGGCCAGGTGTAGAGATCGATCATTGGTCTCTCGATGTGCAGTGATGATCTGGGTGGCGACTGCCGGGAGGCGAGGTCCGCCCGCGCAGCAGCCGCGAATCATACACGGTGGCCGTAGCGAACTCTTTCAGCGGCGCGAGTCGGCAACTAGTCTATCGACGTGGAAGTCCGCGTCGCCGAGGTGGAAATCGATCATCGTGAGTCGCTTGGCGTAGTGGCTCGCCGGCAACTCGTCCGTGACACCCATTCCCCCGTGCAGCTGGATCGCCATCTGCGTGAGGGCACGACCCGAGCGACCGAGATGCGCCTTGGCCGCAGAAACGGCTCGCCGACGCTCTGCCGCGTCCGGCGAATCGGCCCGCACCGCGGCGAGCAGTGCCATCGACTTCGACTGCTCGAGATGGATGAACATGTCCACCGCGCGATGCTGCAAGGCCTGGAAGCGCCCGATCGGCTGCCCGAATTGCTGGCGCGACTTGATGTAGTCGAGCGTCTGCGCGTTCAGCGTCTCCATCACACCCACGCCTTCGGCGCAGAGCGCCGCGGCGCCGACGTCCGCGATCGCCTCGAGCAGCGGCAGTGCGGCGTCAAGCGGACCTAGCGCGGCATCCGCACTCACCTGCACGCCGTCGAGCTTCAACTCGGCCGCGTGCAGACCGTCGATCGTGCGGTAGTCCCGCGTGCTGACGCCCGTCATTCCCCGCTCGACGACGAAGAGGCTGATGCCGTGCGCATCACGCGGACCTCCCGCCGTCCGCGCCGAGACGACGAGTCGGTCGGCCTGCGCGCCCCACGGAACGACCGCCTTGTGACCCCGAAGCACGAAGTCTTTGCCCTGTCGTCGCGCGCTCGTGGCCACCGCGGCAAGCTCATACCGAGAATCAGGCTCCGCGTGCGCCAGGGTGAGCAACAGTTCGCCACGCGACGCCGCGGGCAGCAGGCTTTCCTTCTGCGCGGCAGATCCCGCGCGCGCAATCAGCCCCGCGCCCAGCACCACGCTCGCGAGATACGGCTCCACCACGAGCCCGGCGCCGAGCGCCTGCATCACGACGAGCGTGTCGATTGTGGTTCCGCCGTAACCGCCATGCTCTTCCGGAGTCGTGATCCCGAGCAGCCCCATCTCGGCGAACTCCGACCACACCTCGTGGCTGTAGCCCTCGGCTGAGCGCTGGATCGCGCGGCGCTTCTCGAACGTGTACTCGCGTTCGATGTACCGCGCGAGCGAGTCGCGTAACAGTTGCTGCTCTTCGGTGAAGCTGAAATCCATGCGCGATTCTTCTTACAAGCCCAGAACCATCTGGGCGATGATGTTGCGCTGGATCTCGTTCGAACCGCCGTAAATGGTCACCTTGCGGTAGTTGAAGTAGCGCGCGGCAAGCGGCGCGGCGAACTCGGGGCCGACCGGCTCGTCCTCCGCGTCGAGCGCCGTCGCTTCCGGGCGAAACGGCAATGCGTAGGGGCCGAGCGCCTCCATCATCAGCTCGGTGAGCGTCTGCTGGATCTCGGTCCCCTTGATCTTGAGAATCGACGCCTCGGGGCCCGGCGCCTTGCCGCGGTTCGCGAGCACGCGCATCACGGTCATCTCCAGCGCGAGCAGCTCGATCTCGACCTGCGCAATGCGCGCGGCGAACCCCGGGTCCTCGGCCAGCGGCCGACCGTTCTTGCGCTGAGTTCCTGCGATCTGCCTGAGCGTGGCGAGCTCGCGCTTGGATGCGCCGACGCCGGCTATGCCGGTGCGCTCGTGCCCGAGCAGATACTTCGCGTAGGTCCAGCCCTTGCCTTCCGCACCCACGAGGTTGGCGACCGGCACCTTCACCTCCTCGAAGAACACCTCGTTCACCTCATGCTCCTCGTCGAGCGTGACGATGGGTCGGACAGTGATGCCGGGCGAGTGCATGTCGATGAGGATGAAGCTGATCCCCTCCTGCTTCTTGACGGTCGTGTCGGTGCGCACGAGGCAGAAGATCATGTCCGCGTACTGGGCGAGCGTGGTCCAGGTCTTCTGGCCGTTCACGACGTAGTGATCGCCGTCGCGGACGGCACGCGTCCTGAGCGAGGCCAGGTCCGAGCCGGACCCGGGCTCGGAGTAGCCCTGGCACCACCAGTCCTGGTTCGTCCGGATGCGCGAAAGGTAATGATCCTTCTGCCACGGGCTGCCATACGCCATGATCACCGGCGCCACCATGTTGAGACCGAAGGGAATGAGGCGCGGCGCTCCGCACGCCGCGGTCTCCTCGTCGAAAATGTGATTCTGCACGGGCGTCCAGCCGCAGCCGCCGTGCTCGACCGGCCAGTGGCCCGCGAGCCAGCCCTGCTTCGCCAGGATGTCCTGCCACCGCACGTAATCGCTCTTCTCCAGGCGGCGATGCTCGAGCACCTTGCGGGCGATGTCGGCCGGCAGGTTGTCCTTCACGAACGCGCGGACAGCGTCGCGGAACGCGGATTCCTCGGACGAATAGGCGAGATCCATTGCGCGGATACCGATGGCTACAGGGGAATTGCGGTGCGCCCAATGTTAGCGCAGAAGTTTGGCGCGGGATCGTCGCCGGGTCGGGCGGCGGCTCGACGGCACGGGGGAGTTGAGGCATGCTCACCCGCGAGTCGCCGCCCGCGCGGCGCACCGCAATCACCGTCCGGAAAGGCAACGTCACAGATGAAGGCAGTGCTTTGCAAGCAGACAGGATCGATCGCCGATCTCGTTCTGGCGGACGTCCCCTCGCCGCGCGCGGGTCACGGCGAAGTCGTGGTGAGCGTCAAGGCATGCGGCGTGAATTTTCCGGACGTGCTGCTCGTGCAGGGCAAGTACCAGGTCCGACCCGACCTCCCTTTTTCGCCAGGCGTGGAGTTCGCGGGGATCGTGAAGGAGATCGGTGCGGGCGTGGTGCAGGTCGCGCCCGGGGTGCGGGTTTGCGGATCGGTGCCGTACGGCGCATTCGCCGAAGAGGTGGTCGCGCCGGCCGCGGGCGTCGTCCCCATCCCGGATGGAGTCGACTTCAATGTCGCAGCGGGTATCACGGTCACCTACGGCACCTCGCACCATGCCCTGGTGGATCGGGCGACCCTCCAGAGAGGCGAGTCGCTGCTCGTGCTCGGCGCCTCGGGCGGCGTGGGGCTCGCAGCCGTCGAGCTGGGCAAGCTGCTCGGCGCGCACGTGATCGCCGCCGCGTCCTCGGCGGAGAAGCTCGCGACCTGCAGCCGATTCGGCGCGGACGAACTGGTCAATTACGAGTCCGAGGATCTGCGTGACGCGCTGAAGCGCATCCGGGGGAAGGCGGGCGTCAATGTCGTCTTCGACCCGGTCGGGGGGCGCTTCGCCGAGCCGGCGGTGCGCAGCCTGGGCTGGCGCGGGCGCTATCTCGTCATCGGCTTCACCGGCGGCGAGATTCCGAAGATCCCGCTGAATCTTGCGCTGCTCTCGGAGCGCACGATCGTGGGCGTCTACTGGGGAGCATGGGCCGCGCGCGATCCTCAGGCGAATCACGCGAACCTGACGCAGGTTCTGGATTGGGTGCGGGCCGGCCGCCTGAAGCCTCTCGTGAGCAGTACTTTTCCGCTTGCGCGCGCGGCCGACGCGCTGGACGCGCTTGTGCAGCGGCGCGTGCACGGCAAGGTCGTGCTCGTCACGAGTTCGCAAAGCACGGATTGAGGAGATCGGGCGAGATGGAATTCGACTTTCAAACGCTCGAGGTGGCAAAGCGCTACAAGCTGCTCGCCGGGCTGGTGGTGCCGCGCCCGATCGCGCTGGTGAGCACGCGGGACGCAAGCGGCGTGGTGAATGTCGCGCCCTACAGTTTCTTCAATGCGCTCGGCGACGACCCGCCGATCTGCATCATCAGCGTCGAGAACCGCGATGAAGGCCCGCTGAAGGACACGGCGCGCAACATCCTCGACACGCGCGAGTTCGTCGTAAACCTGGTCGACGAGTCGATCGCGGAGCCCATGCATGCGTGCTCGGCGGCCTACCCGCCCGATACGAGCGAGCTCGATCAGGCGGGCTTTACCGCCGCCCCGTCGCACCGGGTCGGTCCGCCGCGCGTTGCGGAATCGCCCGTGTCGCTCGAGTGCCGCTTGCATACCCACATTCCAATCAGCCTGCGGCACCTGCTGATCGGCGAGATCGTCTGGATGCACGTGCGCGACGGCATCCTCGACCCGGCATCCCTGCGAGTGGTTCCCGATCAGTACTTGCCGGTGGGCCGGTTCTTCGGCAACCGGTATTGCCGGACGCGCGATCAGTTCGAGATCGCACCGAACGAGTACAACCTGCGTCGCGCTGCGCTCGGAAAGGGCTGATCGTCGGGGACAATATAGTGGTGCGGCGCGTCATGCTATGCTGCGCGGGCCCCGAAATGTATCGCACACGACGCTCGGCGGCCAAATCTTCGATCGTGCTCATGGAGGACTCCGAGATGAAATCCTGCGCCACCCGTTTCGGCCGCACCGCGCTGCTCGCCGCGCTCGCCGCTGCCGCTTTCCTCGCCACGCCTGTCGCCTTCGCGCAGACCAAGGGACTCATCGCCGGCGTTGACGGCACATTCGCACCGCACGCGATGCCCAAGCTCGGTGGCGGCGTCGAAGGCTTCAACGTCGATCTCATTGCCGAGATCAGCAAGCAGATGGGCCAGCCCATCGAGGTTTTCGCCGGACAATTTTCCGGCCTCATTCCGGCCATGAACGCCGGCAAGATCAGCTTCGTCGGCGCGCCGACGACCGTCACGCCGGAGCGCGCAAACAACCTGCTCTTCAGCGAGGGTTACCTGAACACGTTCTTTGCGTTCGTCATTCCCAAGGACAAGCCCGATATCACGTCCTTCGAGCAGCTGAAGGGGAAGACGATCTCCCTCAATCGCGGCTCGGCCTACGACAAGTGGGCGCAGGAGAACGCCGCCAAGTACGGGTTCAAGGTCGAGTCGTTCGGCACCAACGCCGACGCCGTGCAGGCGCTCATCTCCGGGCGCGCCGACGCGGAGATGTCGGGCAACACGGTGGCCGCATACTCGGTGGTGAAGGCAAACGGGCAACTCAAGCTGGCGACGCTCAAGGTCGATCAGGGCCTCGTGTGGGGCGCCGCCTTCCGCAAGGACGATCCGCAACTCCGGAACGCAGTGGACGAGGCGATCGAGTGCCTGAAGATGAACGGCACGCTCGCCAAGCTCTACGAGAAATGGTTCGGCGCACCGCCGCCCGCAGGTTCGGCCACGGTCACCGTGTACGCTGGCTACGGCGTGCCGGGCATGGCCGGTTACGACGCCAAAGAGCACAAGTCGAACTGCAAATAGCGGCCCGGCCCAGGCCGCACGGCACCCCGGGCGCTGCGCCCCCGGTTCCTCCGGCGCTGGCCGGAACGCTGACGTCCGTCCCGCGATGAGCGATTCCGCCCCGATCCTCGACGTGCGCGCGCTGCACAAGTCCTTCGGCACCCTCGAAGTGCTGAAGGGGATCGACCTGCGAGTCAAGCCGCGGGAGCTCGTCTTCGTCATCGGCCCCTCCGGGTCCGGCAAGAGCACGCTCCTGCGCTGCTGCAACCGGCTCGAGGAGCCGGACTCCGGATCGATTCGCATCGAGGACGTCGACATCCTCGCCCCCGGCGTGGACATCAACGCCATCCGGCGGCGCATCGGCATGGTGTTCCAGTCGTTCAATCTCTATCCGCACCTGAATGCGCTCGGCAACGTCACGCTGGCGCTGCGCAAGGTCGAAGGCAAGTCGCGCGAGGAAGCGGAGGCCGTCGGCATGCAGGCGCTCACGCGCGTCGGGCTGGCGGAAAAGGCGAAGTCGTTCCCGAACGAGCTGTCGGGCGGCCAGCAGCAACGCGTCGCCATCGCGCGCGCACTGGCGCTCGTGCCGGTGATTCTGCTCTTCGACGAGCCGACCAGCGCGCTCGACCCGGAGCTCGTGGGCTCGGTGCTGGCCGTAATGCGCGAATTGCGCGAGTCCGGCATGACGATGGTGGTGGTGAGCCACGAAATGCGCTTCGCGCAAAGCGCGGCCGACCGGGTGATCTTCATGGACGAAGGCCGGATCCTCGAGGAAGGACCGCCCGGCAAATTTTTCAGCGCACCCGATCACCCCCGGATCCAGGAGTTCCTGAGCACGATCCAGGGACACTGAGGCGCGATCGCCCCGGGCCGCCGGTCATCCGATTTCCATCCACGTCTCCAAACCGACATCCATCACCATGCTAGATCGTCTCGCCGACACGTTCTTCAACTGGCGGATCATGGCCGAGTATCTGCCGAAGATCGTCGAGGGATTCGTCATCACGGTGCAGCTTGCGCTTGCCGTCGTGGTGAGCGGGATCGCTTGCGGGTTCGTGCTTGCGATGATCCGCTCGTTCCGGGTCAAGCCGGTCAATTTCCTGATCGTCGCAGTGGTCGACGTGCTGCGCGCGCTCCCGCCGCTGGTGATCATCATCATGTTCTATTTCGCCCTGCCGACCGTCGGCATCCGGATGTCGGCATTCGTCGCCACCTGGCTCGCCCTCGCGCTCGTGCTCGCCGCATTCTCGGAGGAGATCTTCTGGGCGGGCATCCTCGCAGTGCCCAGGGGGCAGTGGGAAGCTGCCCGCTCGACCGGGCTCTCTTTCCTGCAGACGCTGCGCTTCGTGGTGATGCCGCAGGCGGTGCGGATCACGATCCCGCCGCTCACGAACCGCACCATCGCCATCACCAAGGGCACCGCGCTCGGCGCAGTCGTCGCAGTCGGAGAGATCCTCTATCAGGCCCAGACCGCGTACTCCTTTTCCTACAACCCGTCGCCGCTGACGCTCGGCGCCATTGCGTATCTCGTCCTCTTCATTCCGGTCGTCTCGTTTGGGCGCTGGGTCGAGACGCGCTTCGCCTGGAAGAGGTAGCGCGTGGATCTTCTGATCGCGAGCTTCTTCAATCCGGACATCCTGGCCCAGACCTGGCCGTTCCTGCTGGCCGGCTTCTGGATGACAGTAAAGCTCACCCTGGTGGTCGTCCCGATCGGCGTGGCCGGAGGGCTCGCGATCGCCCTGCTCTACACGGCGCGCAGCCGTCTCGTCAGGTGGGTCGTCGTGATCTACGTCGACTTCTTCCGCGCATTTCCGCCGCTCGTGCTGCTGATGTTCATCGCCTTCGGGCTGCCGTTTCTCAAGATCGACCTGGGCGCGTTCGGCGCGGTGGCGTTGGCGTTCCTCCTGAACACATCGAGCTACTACGGTGAGATCTTTCGCGCCGGCATCGAGAGCATCCCGCGCGGACAATACGAAGCGGCCCGATCCACCGGGCTGTCCGCCACCCAGACACTGACCTACGTCGTTATTCCCCAGGCCACCAAGAACGTCACCCCGGACCTGATTTCGAACACGCTCGAGGTGGTGAAGCTCACGTCGATCGCGAGCGTCGTCGCGCTGCCGGAGCTGCTTTTCGCCGCGCGCCAGGCGCAATCGCTGACCTACAACGCGACGCCGATCATCGCGGCGGGGATCATCTACCTCGTCTGCCTGTGGCCGCTCGTGAGGTTGCTCTCGCGCTTCGAGCACCGGCAGATCGCGCTGCATTGAGCGTAGTGGAGGGGATGATCTGTATTTTCCCCTCCTCGTCGAGGAGGGGTGGACGCGTAGCGGACGGGGTGGTGAGTCCGCTGATTCGAAGCAGCAACCACCCCCCGCCCTGCGGGCGGACCCCTCCTTGGAAAGGAGGGGATGGTTTGTTATTTCCCCTCCTCGTCGAGGGTGAGCCGGGGTTTCGAGAACGTGCCTGCGCACGTTCGAGCCGGCGAACGCCCGAAGCGTCCCTGCTTCGGGCCGGACGGGGTGGCGCCGAAGGCGACCGGGTGGTCTAGTTCAAGGCGCGATGCGCGTGTAGAAGGTGCGACTCCGCGCGGCGAGGAAGCCGAGCGCCTTGTCGAAATAGCCCTTGAAGTGCGCCGTCTTCTGATGCGCCTCGAACGCGGCCTCGTCGTCATAGGCCTCGTAGAACATCACTTTCGTCCGGTCCTTAGGGTCGACGAGCACGTCGAACTGCCGGCATCCGGGCTCGGTCTCGCGGGTGGCCTTGGCGTTCTCGAGCGCCATCGCCATGAAGCGATCGACGTCGCCGGGCTTGATCTCCAGGTTCACTGCCAGTACGAACGCTCCCATGAGTGGTCTCCTCCTTGTCGTCTCGAATGTCAAATCGCCCCATCGGGCGAGTGCGATTCCATGATAGCGCGCGTGATCTACGATGTCAGATCTGCGCGCCAGTGACCAGTACGCGCACGTTCACCCCACCAGAAAACCGCCGTCGACCGGCAGCAATGCTCCGGTGACGAACGATGAATCGTCCGCGGCCAAAAAGGCAACGGCGGCCGCCACCTCGTCGGCCTGCGCGAACCGGCCCATTGGGTGGCGACGGCGCAGCGTCTCGCGCGCGGCCTTGGGGTCGGCAGCACGCGCGAATGCGCGCTCGATGAACGGGGTGGCGGTGGCACCGGGAAGTACCGCGTTCGCGCGTATTCCAGACTCCGCGTAATCGAGCGCAACCGACTTCACCATGCTGATCACCGCGCCCTTGGAGGAGGCGTAGGCGCTGGTGCTGCGTGCGCCCGCCACCGCGAGCTGCGAGGCGATCGCGATCAGCGCGCCAGATCGCTGACGCTGCATGGGCACGAGTGCCGCCTTGAACCAGCGGAATGTAGCGTGCACGTTCACCGCGAACACCCGCTCCCATTCCTCGTCCGCCGTGTCGCCGAGCTTGCGACCTATCGAGACCGCCGCAGAGCACACCAGAATATCAAGCTTGCCGTACTCGTCCACGACCCGGGCGATCGCCCGATCGGCGCCCGCGGCCGAAACGACATCCGCGGTCATGCATCGCAACCGTGGCGCATCGTCACCCGACGCGTGCTGCAGGCGCTCGAGTCCGTCGGCATCCATGTCCACCGCGAGCACGCGCGCGCCTTCGGCGAGCAAACGTGCAACGGTCGCCGCGCCGATTCCGGAGGCGCCGCCGGTGACAATCGCAGTCCTGTCCGAAAGTCGCATGGCAGCGCCTCAACCGTCGAGCCGGAAGTGACGCACGCCCTTGCGGCGCGCCTCGTCCAGCGCGTCTTCGTAGCCGGCGTCGGCGTAACGCATCACGCCGGTCGCGGTGTCGTTCGTGAGCGATAGCCGCAGCCGCTCGTCGGCCGCGGTGGTGCCGTCGGCAATCAGCGTCACCCCGGCGCTCGTCATGTACCCCGCGTACCCGCCGCCGCCCGAGTGGATAGCGACCAGGTCCGCCATCGAGGCGCAGTTCACCATGGCGTTGATGAGCGGCCAGTCGGCGATCGCGTCCGACCCGTCGCGCATATGCTCGGTCATGATGTTGGGATGCGCCATCGCGCCCGCGTCCAGATGGTCGCGCGTGAAGGCGATCGGCGCGGCGAGCTTACCCTCGCGCACCATCTCGTTCACGGCCAGGCCGAGCTCGGTGCGCTCGCCGTGTCCGAGCCACGCGATCCGCGCCGGCAGACCCTGGAACGGAACCTGCGTCCGCGCCTTGCGGATCCACTCCGCCGCGACGCGGTTTTCCGGAAATCGCTCGAGCACGAGATCGTCGATCCGCGCGATGTCGTCCGGGTCGCCGCTCAGCGCCACCCACCGGAAAGGCCCGATGCCCCGACAGAAGAGCGGCCGCAGGAATGCCTCGGAAAAGATCGGGATTTCGAACGCGTCGTCCACGCCGCCTTTCTGCGCCTGCGTCCGGATCAGGTTGCCGTTGTCGAACACGACCGCGCCTGCCCGCATAAAACCGAGCATCGCGCGCACATGCGCGACGATCGACCGCGTGCCGGCCGTCATGAGCGCCTGGGGATCCGTATCGCGCGCGGCGCGTGCTTGAGGGACGCTGTAACCGGATGGGACATAACCGTAGAGCAGGTCATGCGCGGAGGTCTGATCGGTCACGACATCGGGAACGACGCCGCGCGCGAGTATCGCCGGATAGACCTCGGCGGCATTGCCCTGCAGGGCAACCGACAGGGGACGTCGGTCCGCTTGCGCCGCACGAATCATCGCGAGCGCGTCGTCGAGATCGCGTGCGCGGGCCTCCAGATACCCGCTGTCCATGCGTCGCTGGATGCGCTCCTCGTCGACCTCGACGCACAGGATCGCGGCGTTCGCCATGCGTCCGGCGAGCGGCTGCGCGCCGCCCATTCCGCCGAGGCCGGCCGTCAGGACGAACCGGCCGGCCAGATCGTCGCCGAAATGACGCTCGGCGATGCGCGCGAAGATCTCGTAGGTGCCCTGGATGACCCCTTGCGAGCCGATGTACTGCCAGTCGCCTGCGGTCAGCCCGCCCCAGCAGATCAGGTTCTTGCGCTCGAGCTCGTAGAAGACCTCGGCTCTTGCCCACTGCCCGACGAGATTGCAGTTCGCCATGATGACGAGCGGCGCGCGCGCGTGCGTCTGCAGCAGGCCGATCGGCTTGCCCGACTGGACGAGCAGCGTTTCGCCCTCGTTCATGGTCTTCAGCGTCGCGACGATGCGGTCGTGCGACGGCCAGTCGCGCGCGGCCTTGGCGAGCGCGGCGTAAATGACCAGCCGATCCGGCGCCTCGCCGACCGCGAGCACGTTCTCGAGCAGGCGTAGCAGGCCTTCCTGTCGCCAGCCGCGGCAGCGCAGAGTCGTGCCGGTCGTCACGGCGAACCTGCTCGGTCGTTCGGTCACGGTATCACTGCACATTGCTTTCCTCCCGGGCGTGGCCCGGTGTATCGCTCGCCCCGAGCTCCGAATCTACACCAGGCGCAACCCGCGAGGATCGAAGTCACGCGTCCGGACGAACCAGCGGCCGCGTGTTTGCGTTTACACTTGCGTGGCGGAACGGCGCGCATCGGAGCGCGCCCTGACGAGGCAAGCGGTGAACGACACATTGATCATGCGCGGAAGGCATGCGGTCACGGACGCGCGGCGGAAGGCGGCCGGCGTGATCGACGACGGCGCGATCGCGATCCGGAACGGGACCATCGCCGCGGTCGGGAAGTATCGGGATGTCCGGCGCGCGCATCCCGAAGCCCGCGTCCTGGGCGACGGCACCCAGCTCCTGATGCCCGGACTGATCGACGCGCACAGCCACGGCCGCGGGCTTTCCCCGATCCAGAAAGGGGTGCCGACCGATTTCCTCGAGAACGCCCTCTTCGATTGGGCGTACATGCCGGTCTTGCCGCCCGAGCTCACCTCGGCGCTCTGCGCGCTTCGCCATATCCGGACCGGGTGCACGACGTTGCATCACAACAGCTTCGACGACGAGGGAAAGGCGGGCGCGGAGCGTGCACATCGCAGCGTGCGGACCTATCTCGAGACGGGGATCCGGCTCGCGTTCTCGCCTTCGATCCGTCCGTTGAACCGCCTGGCGCTGGACGACGCGGCGTTCTGGCGCACGCTCCCGGCCGATCTCAAGGAGTGGTCCAAGCCGCTGGTGGTCTTCGACAAGCAGGCGATGGAGGACGAGTACTTCGCCCTCTTCGGCGGCCTGCGCGACGCGTACGAGAGCGACGACACCCGGATCCTGCTCTCGATCGCCTGGGCGCATGGCACCACCGATTCGCTGCTCGAGCGTACCCGGGCCGCCGCCGACGCGCTCGGCGGACTGCAGATCCACATGCACACGCTGCAGAGCCCGGTGCACAAGGCGTACGGGCTCCGCGCGCACGGCAAGCCGACGTTGCAATGGCTCGACGAGTTCGGGCTCGTCGGGCGCAACGTGACCTACGGACACAACATCCACGTGACGGAGGACGACATCGCGCTCATTGCCGCAAAGGGCGCTTCGATCACTCACCACCCGAGCTGCAACCTGCACATGCGCAACGGCGTCGCGCCGGTGATGCAGTACCTCGCCGCAGGCGTGAACGTCGCCATGGGAATGGACGACAAGACCATCAACGACGACGAGGACGCGGTGATGGAAGTGCGCATGATCCACAAGATTCATCGCCTCGCCTCGTTCGAGCTCACCGAGCCGGCGATGGATGCATACACGGCGCTGCAGATCGCGACCACCAATGCGGCGCGGGTATGCGGGTTCGAGGGCCACCTCGGCGCGCTGCTCCCGGGCATGAAGGCCGACGCGATGCTCGTCGATCTCGGCCGGGTCGCGCGCGATCCGTGGATCGACCCCGACCTCGACATCGTCGAGGCGTTCGTGCAGCGCGCGCTCGGCCCCGACGTCGCGACCGTGGTGATCGGCGGCAAGGTGGTGATGGAAGATCGCATTCTGAAGACGATCGACGTCGATGCGCTCTATCGCGAGGTTCGCGCATTCTGTGCCCGGGGATTGACTCCGGAGCAGCGCGCCCGCGCCGACACGCTGCGCAGGATCAAGCCGTACGTCCAGGCCTGGTACAAGGACTGGGAAAAGCCGGTGCTCGGCACGCCCTTCTACACGATAAACTCGCGGAACTGAATCCCGCGCCCCCCGGCGCGCCGCAGGCTCGCCATCCCCGTCATCCAGAGGAGAATGCCATGAGAAGTATCTTTGTCGTAATTGCCACAGCGCTTGCCGCACTCGGGGCGGGCCTGGTCCAGGCGCAGACCATCGTACTCAAGGTGCACTCGTTCTCCGGTCCGCAGGCGCCGGATCAAAAGCTGCATCTTTTCCCGTGGGCCGAGAAGATCAACAAGCTGGCGGACGGCAAGATGAAGGTGGAGGTCTACACCAACATGCAACTCGGCGGAAAGCCGAGCGACCTGCCCCAGCAGCTGGAGGACGGTGTGGTGGACATCATCCTGCACGTTCCGGGGTTCTCGCCCGGCCGCTTCCCGGGTCTGGAAGGGACCGAGCTTCCGTTCACCAACGTCGGCACCTCCGCAGGCCAGAGCCCGGCCGTCTACGTGTGGGCGTCGAAGTGGCTGATGACGAACGAACTCAAGGGAATCAGGCTGATCGGGACGCACACCACCGACGCATCGGTGCTTCACACACACGAGAGGCAGGTCAAGTCGCTCGACGACTTCAAGGGGGAGAAGCTCCGCGTGCCGGGGCGCTTCGTGGGCGAGACCGCCAAGGCGCTCGGCGCGACGCCGGTGGGCATTCCGCTGCCCGGGGTCTACGAGGCCCTTCAGCGCGGGCAGGTGGACGGCATGTTCATCAACTGGGCGATCGTGCCGCCGTATCGCCTTCACGAGGTGACGAAGTACCACCTGGAGACACCGATATACCAGTCGCCCATCACCACGCTGATGAGCCAGAAGTCCTACGACAAGCTCCCGCCCGACATGAAGAAGATCATCGACGAGAATTCCGGGCTCGAATACACCAAGCAGATCGGCGTGGTCTGGGACTCGCTCACGATTCCCGCGAAGAAGACCATCGTCGATGCGGGCGGCATCCTCTATTCGCTCAGCGACGACGAGAAGCAGCGCTGGATCAAGGCAGTTCAGCCGGTGTACCAGATCTGGATCGGCGAAATGAACAAGCGCGGCCTGCCCGGGCAGCAGATGTTCGACGATCTTCTCGCCACGACCGCGAAGTACGGGCGCAAGTAAGCCGCACCCCCGGCGGCGCGCGCCGCGCTGCCGGGGAGCAATTCACCCGATTCGCGTGGCAGTGGAATCCGAGTCCGCAACTTCGCCCACGAGCCGGGCCCGTCGCTTCCTGATGCGCATTTGCGAGCGCGTCGCGCTTGTCGGCGGGGTCGCGTTGCTCGGCACGATGGCGACGATGCTGGTGACGGTCATCGGTGCGGCGTTCGAACGCCCGCTGCTCGGCGATTCTGAAATCGTCGAGCTGCTCGGCGGCATCGCGGTGTTCGCGTTTCTGCCGTATTGCCACCTGCGCGGCGCGAACATCATCGTCGACTATTTCACCCAGCCGCTGCCGCGCGCCGCACGCGACTGGCTCGACGCCGTGATGAACGCGGTATTCGCCGGAGTCGCACTCGTGCTCACCTGGCGACTGATCGATGGCGGAATCACGGCCTTCGAGCGCAACCGGCGCAGCATGTTCCTGCAACTCCCGGACTGGTGGGGCTACGTGGTGGGCGCGGTCGCTATGACCCTGTGGGTGGTCGTGTGCCTCTTCGTCGCTTGGGAGGGCGCACAGCGGGCCCGCCACAAGCTGCCGCACGCGCCCTCCGCATCGAGCGGGACCTTGTGACGGCCGCACTGGCCCGTGCGCCTCGATGAGCAGGTTCGACATCGGCCTGTGGATGTTCTTCGGCGCGCTCGCGCTGATCGCGCTCCGCATGCCGGTCGCTGTCGCGATGCTGATCGCGGGTGGCGTGGGCTACGCGGCGATCAACGGCACCCTGCCGCTGCTGAACACCCTCAAATCGCTCACCTTCTCGAAGTTCGCGAACTACACGCTGACGGTGATTCCGCTCTTCCTTCTCATGGGGGAATTCGCGACCAAAGGTGGTCTCAATTCATCGTTGTTCCGCGCGGCGCGCGCCTGGTTCGGGCATTGGCGAGGCGGACTCGCGGTGGCCACGATCGGCGGGTGCGCCGCGTTCGGCGCGATCTGCGGTTCCTAGCTCGCGACCGCGGCAACCATGTCGAAGGTCGCCGGCCCCGAGATGCGGCGGTTCGGCTACTCGCCGGCGCTCGCAACGGGCACCCTCGCCGCCGGAGGAACGCTCGGCATT
>JBAVOG010000428.1:0-9372 GCA_049691875.1 Burkholderiales bacterium
CCGTCGCCCGACTCAATGCGGCGACGGTGATCGACACCCGCGCGCAGGACACCGCCGATCTGGTTGCCTCGCTCGCCGAGCCCGGATTGCGCGACCGGATCCGGACGTTCCGCGAGCGCGGCTGACCTCTATTCCGCCGGCTCATCGGTGAAGTCCAGCTCGGCGAGCGACGCCGGCTCGGCCACCGCCCCGTCGTGCGGCATGAACTGCGGATCGACCGGAATGCGATAGCCATTGGCCAGCGCGTTGGTCTGATTCGCTAGCGCCACCACCGCCAGCAATTCGCCGAACATCCCGTCAGTCATGCCCTTGGCACGGGCCGCGGCCGAGTGGGAATGGATGCAGTACTCGCAGTTGTTGGTGACGCTCACCGCGATGTAGAGCATCTCCTTCACCAGCGGATCGAGCGCACCCCCCGCCCCCATCACCTGCTTGACGTCCTCCCATAGCCGCGCGAGCGTCGGGGGATGGTTCGCCAGGATCTTCCAGAAATTGTTGACCCAGTCGGTCTTGCGAGTCGCCATGATGTCGTCGTAGACGGCCTTCACCTCCGGAAGGGCGTCCGCGTATTCCACCATCCGTGCCATCTGCATGGTCGTCTCCCTCGTACAGCGTCGGCAAGGGCTATAGTAGCGCCGCACGGACCGGCGTCCGCCCGCGGCACGCGCCAATTCGCGCAAAATTGCGTCGCTGGCCACGCGGTCGCCGCCGGGCGGATCGTGACGCCCGACGAACGGTCGGGAACCATTGCGGTGCGCGCGGACTCTGAAACGAGGCCGCGCGATCGATGCATAGCGGCCACGCCATGGAGACGAGATGAGCGACGATACCCTCCGGAAGGATACGGAAAATTCGGCGGCCAAGCCGGTCACAAAGATCGTCAAGAGCGACAGCGAATGGCGCAAGCAGCTGAGCGACATGCAGTACCGCGTGGCGCGCAAGCACGCGACCGAGCCGGCTTTCTCGGGGAAGTACCACGACCACAAGGAAGCGGGCGTGTACACCTGCGTCTGCTGCGGCACCGAGCTATTCGCCTCCGACCACAAGTTCGACTCCGGGACCGGCTGGCCGAGCTACTGGACACCCGTCGATCCCGCGAACGTCGAATCCAGGGAGGACTACAGCTTCTTCATGCGTCGAACGGAAGTGCATTGCGCCGCGTGCGAGGCGCATCTCGGCCACGTGTTCGAAGACGGTCCCGAGCCCACCGGGCTGCGCTATTGCATCAATTCCGCGTCCCTCGATTTCAAAGGGAAATGACCTCGCGCGCCCGGTAGACCGCCGCACAACATGGCATAATCGCCCGCCAATGAAGTTGCTCTTCGACCTCTTTCCGGTCATTCTCTTCTTCATCGCCTTCAAGGTCACCGACATCTATGTCGCGACCGGCGTGGCGATCGCAGCGACCATCCTCCAGGTGGCCTGGCTGGGTCTGCGCGGCCGCAAGATCGACCCGATGCTGTGGGCCAGCCTCGGCATCATCGTCTTCTTCGGTGGTGCGACGCTGCTCCTGCAGGACGAGACGTTCATCAAGTGGAAGCCGACCGTGCTCTACTGGCTGTTCGGGTCGGTCCTCGTGGGCGGGGCGCTGGCCGGAAAGAATTTCCTGCGCATGTTGCTGAAGGACCAGATGCAGCTCCCCGACGCGGTGTGGCCCCGGTTGACCTGGAGCTGGGCCGGTTTTTTCTTCTTCATGGGAGCGGCCAACCTGTTCGTCGCCTTCAACTACTCGACCGACACCTGGGTCAACTTCAAGCTTTTTGGCGGGATGGGACTGATGCTCGTGTTCGTTATCGCGCAGGCCATGTTCCTCGCGAAGTACGTCGACGAGCGAAAATAGTGCGGCGCTTCGTTCCGCCTTCGGATCCTGTCATGGTCGTCGTTTGGTACCATGACCCCGCGCGGGGCCTGACATGACCGGTGGCGTCGCAGACCAGATTCGCGAGCGTCTCCGCAACCTGGACCCGGAACGTCTCGAACTCCGCGACGACAGCGCGCTGCACGCGGGACACGAAGGCGCCAGGAGCGGCGGCGGGCATTTCGACCTGACGATCGTCTCCGCACGGTTCGCCGGCCAAAGCACCGTTGCAAGGCACAGGCTGATTTACGATGCGCTCGGGCCGCTCATGCGGCGCGAGATTCACGCACTCTCGATCCGGGCCTATGCGCCCGGCGAGTCCCCAACTTCACGCAGCATCCCCAGAAAGGACACTCAATGATTACGCTCTCCATCCGGCACGCGCTCACGCTCGCTTGCGCCCTCGCGCTCGCCGTGCCCGCCTTCGCACAGCAGGCGAAGGCCCCCGGCAGCGCGCCCGCCAAGGTCACGAAGGTGAACGGGGTCGCCATCCCGTCCTCGAGCATCGACGCGATCGTCCAGATGCAGGTCCAACAGGGCACGCCCGATTCGCCGCAGCTTCGAGCGGCGATCCTCGAGAGTCTGGTGGCGACGGAGCTCATGGCCCAGGAAGCCACGCGCATGGGCCTGGCGAAGAAGCCCGACGTCGAGACACAACTCGTCCTGGTCCGCGCGCAAATTCTCTCGCACGCGTATCGCGAGGAGTTCGCCAAGACCCATCCCGTGTCGGACGCCGCTTTGAAGGCCGAATACGAGCGGATCCGGTCCGGTGTGGGTGATAAGGAATACAAGGTGCGCCACATCCTGGTCGACAAGGAAGACGAAGCGAAGGCGATCATCGTCAAGCTGAAGAATGGCGAGAAGTTCGAGGAGCTTGCAGTCGCATCCAAGGATCCGGGGTCGAAAGCCAAGGGCGGAGCGCTCGATTGGAACTCGCCGGCGGGTTACGTCAAGCCCTTCTCCGACGCCATGGTCAAACTGGACAAGGGGAAATATACCGAGCAGCCCGTCCAGTCGCGGTTCGGCTGGCACGTGATCCTGCTGGAGGACGTCCGGCCGGCCAAGTTTCCCTCGATGGAAGAGGTGAAGCCGCAACTCACCGAGCGCCTCCAGCAGCAGGCACTCGAGAAGCAGGTCGCCGATCTGCGCGCGAAGGCCAAAATTGACTAGAAGGTATCTCGAAATTACGGCTAGGGTTCTTAATGCAAGTGCGGGCGTACGAACAAGGGAGGAATCCCCCTTGTAAATCCTCGAACGAACAAGGGGCGGGCCCCTTGTATATCCCCTCGCTTGCGAGTGCAATCGCACTTTGCGATAGATTCTGGATCTCGCCGGTCCTTCATCCGGGGCGACCGAGCCGCGCCTCAGGTGGTGAAGCCGATCTTTCTGTGTGAGCCGTCGCAGAACGGCTTGTCCAGCGAGCTGCCGCAGCGACACAGGCGGCACGTGTCGCCGCCGAAACCGGCGGTGCCATCGGCGCCGTAGATCGTCACGGGTCCCTTCAGCATCAACGGGCCGTTCGGCACCGGCATGATACGTAGCGGCCCGCCTCCCCCGGGCGCCTCGCCGCCTTTCGGTATGAACACTCCGTCATCGGGAAACCCGGCCGCGATGTGGCTGCTGTCGCAGAACGGCTTGTCCTTCGAGTTGCCGCACCGGCACAACCAGACGCCGGTCTCCTTGCGGACGAGATTGCCGTCCGCATCGAGCACTTCCACGTCTCCCTCGATGTAGAGCGGGCCCCGCGCATTCAGTTGCACGACGTTGTTCGCACTCATTCTGCCTTCTCCTATGGGCTGTCGTGGTTCGATTCCTTATTGATCCCGGGAGCCGCCTCAATACACGTTCTGCACCTGCGCAATCTGAGGAAACCGACGCCGCACCATTCTCTCCACCACGTTCTTGAGATCCAGCACGGCGCGCGGACAGCCGGCGCACGCCCCCTTCAGGCGCACGCGCAATACGTTACCGCTCAGCTCGACGTACTCCAGGTCACCACCGTCCCGCATGAGAATTCTGCGCGTCTCGGCCAGCACACTCTCGATCTCCGTGCGGCCTGGCTGCGCGGCCGACGCATCGCCGGAAACCGGTTCGTCCAGCTGCCGGGCAAGGAGGTGCTGCTCTCGCGAGATGCGGAGCGCGGCCACGGGGTCGGTCTCGTACAGCGCATCCAGCTCCTCCTCGGTATAGAAGGGCGCATCGAGCTTCATGGTCGGCGCCGCCGTCCTTCTCCGACCCACACCCGGGCGTTGCGAAACATGCGCATCCATGGGCTGTCTTCGCCCCACCCCGACGGATGCCACGACATCTGCGCGGTGCGAAACACGCGCTCGGGATGGGGCATCAGGATGGTGAACCGACCGTCGAACGTTGTCGCTCCCGTCACGCCTCCCTCGGCCCCATTCGGATTGAGCGGGTACAGGTCCGTCGGCGCCCCGCGATTGTCGATGAACCGCAGCGCAACGATCGCACGCGCCCGCGCATCCGCGGACATAAACTCCGCGCGCCCTTCGCCGTGCGCGACGACCACTGGCAATCGACAGCCGGTCATGTCACGAAAGAAGAGCGACGGCGACTCGGTAACCTCGACGGTCACCACGCGCGCCTCGAACTGCTCGGAGCGATTGCGCACGAATCTTGGCCAGTCCGATGCCCCCGGGATGAGCTCGTGCAAGTTGGACATCATCTGGCAGCCGTTGCAGATGCCGAGCGCGAAAGTGTCCGTCCGGCCGAAGAACGTCGCGAACTCCTCCCGGGCGCGCGGGTTGAAGAGGATCGATTTTGCCCAGCCTTCGCCCGCGCCCAGGACGTCACCGTAGGAGAATCCGCCGCAGGCTGCAAATCCCGCGAAGTCGGCGAGCGTGACACGACCGGCGATGATGTCGCTCATGTGCACGTCTCGAGCGTCGAACCCGGCGCGCTCGAATGCGGCGGCCATCTCGATCTGTCCGTTCACGCCTTGCTCGCGAAGAATGGCGATGCGTGGCCGCACCTTGCCGGCACGGAGCATCGTCGTGATGTCCTCGCCAGGATCGAACGTCACGCGGACCGATAGCCCCGGATCGTCCCCATCGAGAATGCGGTCGTACTCTTCCGCAGCGCATTCCGGGTTGTCGCGAAGCGCCTGCATCCGGAACGACACGGCAGACCACTCGCGCTGCAGCGCCACACGCGCTTCGGCGAGGACCGGCTGCGCGTTACGGATCAACCGGATCTCGTCGCGCGCGTTCGGGGAACCGATGACGTACGCGGTCAGGTCGGCACTGCTCAGGGCGTGAATCACCACCGAGCGGTCGGCACTGCGCACCTGGATCACCGCTCCGAGCTCTTCGGCGAACAGCGCGGCGAGCACGCCTTCGAGATCGCGCCCTTGCATCAGCTCGGGGCGGCGCTCGTTCCCGTCCACGTCGTGCGCGAGCGGATCGTACGCCAGCACATCGAGGTTCACGGTCACGCCGGTCCGCCCGGCGAACGCCATCTCGCAGACCGTGGCGAACAGGCCGCCGTCGGAGCGGTCGTGGTAGGCGAGAATGCGGCCCTCCCGATTGAGCCCTTGAATCGTCGTGAAGAAGGCCTTGAGCAGCCTCGCATCGTCGAGGTCGGGTGCCTCGCGGCCGAGCTGCCCGTAGACTTGCGCGAGCATCGAGCCGCCCAGGCGGTTCCGACCGCAACCGAGATCAATCAGGATGAGCTCGCTCGGGCCCGAGTCCGTGTGCAGCTGCGGCGTCAATGCGGCGCGCGCGTCCTCGCAGGGTGCGAACGCCGAGACGATCAGGGAAAGCGGCGCGATCACCGTCTTCTCGGCACCCTCCTCCGACCATGTCGTCCGCATGGACAGTGAATCCTTGCCCACCGGGATCGAGATGCCGAGCTGCGGGCAGAGATCGAGTGCAACCGCGCGGACGGTGTCGTAGAGCGCCGCATCCTCGCCCGGATATCCCGCAGCCGCCATCCAGTTTGCCGAGAGCTTCACGTGCGACAGCGTGGCAATCGGCGCCGCTGCGATGTTCGTGATCGCCTCTCCGACGGCCATGCGTCCCGACGCCTCCGGGCTGATCAGGGCAAGCGGGGCCCGCTCGCCCATCGCGAATGCCTCGCCGGCGGTAGCCTCGAATCCGGCTAGTGTCACCGCACAGTCCGCCGCCGGCACCTGCCACGGTCCGACCATCTGATCGCGTGCGCACAGACCGCCCACGGAGCGATCGCCGATGGTCACGAGAAACGACTTGTTCGCGACGGTGGGTGCGCGCAGCACGCGGCGGCAGGCCTCGCCCAGCTCGATGTTCGACAGATCGAGCGCCTCGAGCGCGGGCGCCAGACGCCGTACGTCGCGCAGCATGCGCGGCGGCTTGCCGAGCACGGACTCGAGTTCCATGTCGACCGCCACGTTGCCGAAATGTGGATCGGTCACCACCAGGCGTCCGCCTTCCGTGGCTTCGCCGACCACCGCAAACGGGCAGCGCTCGCGTTCACAGAGCAGGCGAAATTCCGCGAGCCGCTCGGGTGCGATGCCGAGCACGTAACGTTCCTGCGCCTCGTTGCTCCACACTTGGCGGGGCGTCATTCCCGGCTCCTCGCTCGGCGTTGCGCGCAGGTCGATCCGTGCCCCCCGTCCCGCCGAATACGCAAGTTCCGGCAGCGCGTTGGATAGTCCGCCGGCGCCGACATCGTGAATCGAGAGAATCGGGCTCGCCTCTCCGCGCGCCCAGCAGGCGTCGATCACCTCCTGCGCGCGACGCTGCATCTCGGCATTGCCCCGCTGCACGGAATCGAAGTCAAGATCCGCGACATTGGCGCCGGAATTCATGCTCGATGCGGCACCGCCGCCCATGCCGATCAGCATGCCGGGCCCGCCCAGCTGAATCAGCAGTGTTCCGGGAGGCAGCGCCGCCTTCAGTGCATGGCATGCGCGAATGTTTCCGACGCCTCCTGCGATCATGATGGGCTTGTGATAGCCGCGCACGGCACCGCTCGACGCGAGCTCGAACGCGCGGAAATACCCGGCGAGATTCGGCCGCCCGAACTCGTTGTTGAACGAGGCGGCCCCGATCGGCCCCTCCAGCATGATCCCGAGCGCCGACGCGATGCGTGACGGACGGCCGAAATCCTGCTCCCATGCTTCGACGTGCCCGGGAATTCTCAAGTTCGATACCGAGAATCCACACAGACCCGCCTTGGGCTTCGCCCCGCGCCCGGTGGCACCCTCGTCGCGAATTTCGCCGCCGGACCCGGTCGCGGCGCCGGGAAACGGCGCAATCGCAGTGGGGTGATTGTGGGTTTCCACCTTCATCAGGATCTGGGTGGGCTCCTCCACATAGCCGTAACGCGCGTCCGCGTCCGCGAAGAAGCGCCGCGTATCGCGGCCCTCGATGATTGCGGAATTGTCGGAGTAGGCGACGATCGTCCCGGCCGGATTTGCCGCATGGGTGGTGCGGATCATTTCGAACAGTGTGTGCGGCGCGCGCACGCCGTCGAGGATCCACTCGGCATTGAATATCTTGTGGCGGCAATGCTCGGAGTTCGCCTGGGCGAACATGGTGAGCTCGACGTCCGTGGGATTGCGTCCGAGCCGCGCAAAGAGCCCGGCGAGGTAATCGATCTCGTCCGCTGAAAGGGCCAGGCCCAGCGAACGGTCCGCTTCCTCGAGTGCCGCGCGCCCGCGGCCGACGACGTCGATTTGTTGCAATGGCGGCGGATCGATGTGATGAAAGAGGGCGTCGGCCGCCGCGATCGAATCGAGCACGCACTCGGTCATCCGATCGTGCAACAGCGCTGCCGCCGCACCGTGCACCGGCGCGTCCGCGCCGGAGAGGAAGTAGGCCACGCCGCGCTCGACCCTGCGCACCGCGGCAAGGCCGCAGTTTCGTACGATGTCCGTCGCTTTCGAGGACCACGGGGAGATCGTGCCGATCCGGGGCACGACGAGCAGCGTGTCGCCCTGCCGGTGAGGAGCTGCCGCCCCGTAGGACAATAGCCGCTCGAGCACCACACGCTCGTCCACCCCGAGCGCACGGTCAACCTCGATGAAATGCCAATACTCCGCACCTTCTGCGCGCAGGCTGGATGACAGCCGGCGGAGCCCGGTGTTCAGCTTGTCCAGACGGAACGCGGAGAGCGCGTCTGCCCCGCGCAGCTTGAGAATCGACATGACAGGAGCGGCGATAGGCCGGGATTATAACGGCCGTCCGGCCCTGCCGCTCGCACCGTGGTGCAAGGTCCGTCCGCGGTCCTCGATCAGCGACCTGCTTGCAGCTTCGAGACCGAGCCCGTGAGCGTGATGTTTCCGCGCCGTACGCCTGCGGGTGTGTCCATCTCGGCGGAAATCCGGCCGCTGATGGTGTCCGAGGACGTCAATTCGATGGCGCCACTCGCGGACAACGGGCCCGCGAACAGCTTCAGATCACGCAGCTGGATGCGCTCGGGTCCCGAGGAGATCCGGCCGGTCAATTCGGCGAAGCTCGTCGAGCCCGCGGCGTTCGAGTCGGTCTGAATCATACGCACGAGATCGAGGTTAGAGAGCTGGCCTTTCCCGATGCTGAAGTGGCCCTCCGTCTGTGCCGCATCGAAGAGCTTCTCGCCGGTCTGGGCTGCCGCAACGACCTTGCCCTCGCCTTCCAGCCGGCCGGAAGAAAGCACGGAAGGAACGATCCGGGTTGCGTCGATCTGCTTCAGCTCCACGTCGCCGTTGAATGCCCAGCCAGCGTCCCAGCGCAAGCTGCCCTTGCCCTTCAGCACGCCGTCCAGCAACTTGCCATCGAACTGGGAGAGGTCAAGGCGCCCGGGTATCGCAACGCCTTTGCCGGCGAAATCCTCGATCGGCAATTTGAGGCCGAGCACACCCTGCAATTCCTTGGCTGTGATGTCCACCTTGGCGTTGGCCCCCTGGGGCTCGATCTGCACCGACAGCGTGTTTCCCGCAGTGGATGCGGTGATCGAGTGCAGTTTGCCGTCGTTGGCGATGATCGCATCGACCGAGAGCTCGGGCAGCGGCACGCCGGGAACCGTGAGCTTCACGCCGGCAGCGTGGACGCGCCTGATGACGAGCTCGCGCCCCTGCATCTTGCCCCACAAGATGGCGCCCAGCGCGGCGGGCTGCGCCGTGACGCCTTGCAGTTCCACGGCATTGAATACCCGCGTCTCGCCGAAGAGGGAGTCGATCTCGGGAGCGCCCTTGAAGGTTGCGATGTGAATCGCCCCGTCGGCGCCGACGACCACGTCGCGAAGGGTCACGGTGGGCAGCGGAAGCAGCGAGAATTCACCCACGCCGATCTTCACGGGTTGTCCCAGAGCGCGGGAGGCGATCTTTCCATAGAAAGCGGTGTCGAGCGGGAGGAACTGGGCGACGATGAGGCCGACCACCAGCAGCGCCGCCAGCGTTCCGCCGAGAATCTTGCCGACCCTCCCGGCCTTCCCGGACTTGATCGCGTCCAGCCGCGCGGCAACCTCTGCGCGTTCCTTCGCCGCCTCCTTCGCGCGCGCCTCGGCGCGCTCGTCCGCCTCGGCCTTCTCGCGGG
>JBAVOG010000429.1:0-1753 GCA_049691875.1 Burkholderiales bacterium
GGTACAGCGCGCGCGCGAGCAATGACCGATCACTTCCGGTGTGATCGAGCCCGACCTACGCGCTGACGCATCTTGAGGGAGATGATTATGCGTGAAACTGATCGTTCAGACACTCTTGTGGTTTGGCGGAATGGGCGTGCTGCTCTTTCTGTCGGCCGGGACCCTTAATTGGCCCGGCGCCTGGGCTTTTCTTGGCGTGATGATCGGGCTTGGCCTAGCACTACTTTGGCAGATTTTAGCGATTGATTGGCGAAACTGGATTCCCGAATCGGATTTTCAATGATTCATGGGTGGTCGGCTGGAGGGCCGACCATGGTGGACGCGACGTCGAAGTGGGAAGATGCGCTTGGACGCTGGCTCAAGCCATTTCTGGATCGTTTAGGTCATAAGGCGCGACGGCGGATGTGTCCGCTGTATGTTTCAGGGTTGATTGGACCGGGCGATCGCAAGAGCGTGCAGCCGATGGCGGCACGGCTGTCACCGGGCGACTATGACCAGTTGCACCATTTTATAGCTGATGGTGTCTGGGACGCGGCGCCGTTGGAAGCAGAATTGCTTGTTCAGGCCAATCGTCTCGTCGGTGGCAAAGATGCAGTGTTGGTCATCGACGACACATCGATGCCGAAGAAGGGCGATCGCTCGGTTGGTGTAGCTCCGCAATATGCATCAACTCTCGGCAAGACGGCCAATTGCCAAACGTTGGTGTCGCTGACGCTTGCGCGCGGTGAAGTGCCGGTAATGGTGGCGCTACGTCTCTTCCTTCCCGATGATTGGACGAGCGATCCGGTGCGTCTGAAGCATGCCGGCGTTCCAATCGAGCATCGCACGTCACGGTCCAAGCCAGAGATCGCGCTTGCTGAGATCGATCGCGTGATCGCAGCCGATGTTCGCTTCGGATGTGTGCTGGCGGATGCGGGATACGGATCGAGCGCACCGTTCCGTCATGCTCTGAGCGAACGCGGCCTCTTGTGGGCAGTGGGTGTGTCACGGCGCCAGAAAGTCTATCCGACCGATGTCACCATGATCTTTCCGACGGAGAAAGCCCGTAAGCCGCGCAAACACCATATCCCGGATATGTCGCCAGTTTCTACCGAGAGAATGCTGGTCGGCGCAAAGTGGCAGAAGATCAGCTGGCGCATGGGCACAAAAGGCCCGCTGACATGCCTCTTCGCCGCACGGCGCGTCCGCATCGCGGACGGCCCAAAGCACCGCGTATTCGATAAAGGTGTCGAGCGTATGCCCGGCGATGAAGTGTGGATTCTGGGCGAACGACGATCGAGCGGAGAGCAGAAGTACTACATCTTGAATCTGCCCGCTGACGCTTCGCTCAAGACGCTAGCAGCTGCCGTCAAGGCACGGTGGATTTGTGAACAGGCGCATCAGCAATTGAAGGAAGAGCTGGGGCTCGACCATTTTGAAGGCAGGTCGTGGGCCGGATTACACCGACATGCATTGATGGCGATGATCGCGTACGCCTTTCTTCAATCTCGACGCCTGACCGCAGCGGGAGGGAAAAAAAAGAGTCTCAGGCCCACCGCCACAACCGAGCATGCCGGCGATCAGACAAGCCATCCTCGACTCCTTCGTGCGGCCTCCACCAAGACGATGCACCCGATGTGAGATGCTGATCGCAGGAACCGTTCAGTCAAATTTGCCAAAGTAGTGCTAGGGTCGCGACTCATTAAATCCACCATACCAGCGCGGCTGCGAGGCAGACTGAGGCGAGGTAATTTTGCGCCAGCCTGTCGTAGCG
>JBAVOG010000430.1:0-2824 GCA_049691875.1 Burkholderiales bacterium
GCATCGATTCGATCACACTGCCTGAGTGGCGCGGCGATCGCCCCGGCGGGTGCGTTTTTGCTGGCGTGGAATGCGCGGCATCGGCGTGCCCTCGTTCTCCATCAGGTCCGCGAGCGCCTGACGCAACCACGCCCGCGCCGGGTCGCGATGGGTCCGCTCGTGCCACACCTGGGCAATCGTGTAGGGCGGCAGCTCGAAGGGGACCTCCATGATATGCAGCCGATCCGCGTGGGCACGCGCGAGGCGCTCCGGCAGGACGGCCATCATGTCGGACCGCCCCAGGATCTCGGGAATCAGAAGGAAGTGCGGGACCGAGAGCCGCACGCTGCGGCTGCGGCCGAGCGCAGCGAGGGCGGCGTCGGTCTGGGCGACGAATGCACCGCCGCTCGGTGAGATCAGCACGTGCTCGAGCGCGCAGAACTCGTCCAGCGTGATCTGTTTCGCCGCGCGCGGATGACCGCGTCGCACAGCGCACACGAAGCGCTCCGGATAGAGCGGCCGCAGGCGCGCGTTCTCAGGGGCATTGGTGGTGCTTACCAGCGCAAGATCCACTTCGCCCCGCTCGAGCTGCTCCGGCAGGGTCGCAAAGTTGATCGGCCGCACGGCGAGCCGGCAGCCGGGGGCGCGCGCCTCGAAATGGTCCACGAGCCGCGGCAGGATCGTGAATTCGACGTAGTCCGATGCGGTGATGGTGAAGGTCACCTCGGCCCGCGCCGGATCGAAGGCATCGGCCTGCCGAACGATCCGCCCGATCTCGTCGAGGACCTGCTTGACCGGCGCCGCGAGCTCCACGCCCTTGGCCGTGGGCAGCATTCCGCGCGCCGTTCGCAGCAGTAACGGATCGTTGAACAATGTCCGCAACCGCGCGAGCGCCGCGGACATCGCCGGCTGGCTCAGTCCGAGCCGCTGCGCGGCACGGGTGACGTTGCGCTCGGAGAGCAGCGCCTCGAGCGCAACGAGCAGATTCAGATCGACATTATGCATATCCATACTGAGGATACTTTAGCCCCAATCGATCAATCTGATCAATGTCGCGGCGCGCCTTGGACCCATGCGGAGTGCTCCATTCGGGCGCGACATATGACATTTGGATGCCACGCGCAGACTGTAGCGCGCGCCGTTGCGCGAAAGGCACGCCACAGGATCCAGAGATACAGCGTCGTCGCGGCCGACGGACCCTTACATCCACCAGGTGGATTACCTTGATTGTTCGGATCGATTGGACAGATATTTAGACAGTCTCTAAGCTTGTGTCCAGTCGTGGGGGATCGCCGCCAGGCGTTCCGCGCGATGCTCGGGTACGCCGGCCACCGTCTCGCGGAGGACGGATCCCGGGCAGATTCATCCTCTCCTGTGGACCCTCGGGGCGGCGCACCCTCCTCCTCAGCCGCCTCGAGGATTTTTTTGCGGGATCTACGCAGCGCTTCGCTAGCGCGCGCGCAGCAGCCTCGCAGTCCGCGCGACTTTCTCCGGTTTGACCCAGAACACGGCGCCGTACCGGCCCTGGCCGGCGACAACAGCATCCAGTGCGGTCATGTTGATCTTCGCCGCCGCAAGCTTCTGCAACGTGCTCGACAGCGCACCGACCCGGTCGCCACCGCGAATCACGAAGCACGTCTTGCGCTTGCCAAGACGCAGGCCCAGTTTCTTCGCCGCGCGCCGGAGCGCTGACGTCCTCTCGGGGACGAGGTCGACTTGCGCGGTCTTTCCGTTCGGAAATCCCGAGAATGCGATGAGATTGACGCCCTCGGCCTTGAGCCCGGCGAGCATGCGGGCGCCGGCGCCCGGGCGGTTCGGGACCTGGATCGCGAAGTAATCGGCTTTGCGAATCGTGTCGGCCATTGTCTTGCCTCCTCTGGTTTGGGCCCCGTCGGAAAACTGCGGTTGGGCACCTCCTTCTCGATAGCACCTTGCAACCCGCCGCGCAAGGGACGCACGCCGCGCGCCACGTCCACCGGATGCAGCCCCGATTACCCTTCATCCGGCGCGACCGTGTCGCCGGATCCCAGCGCGCGTTGCATCAGCACACTGTCCACCCAGCGGCCCACCTTGAATCCCACGCTCGGCAGCAGGCCGGTCCGCGCGAACCCGCACGCTTCATGCAACCCGATTGACGCGGCGTTCGCGCTGTCGCCGATCACCGCGATCAGCTGTCGGTAGCCGAGCGCCGCACACGATACAACGAGCGCATCGAGCAGCGCGCGACCGATTCCCTGTCGGGCCGCCGCAGGATCGATGTAAACCGAATCCTCGAGTGTGTAGCGATAGGCGGGGCGCTCACGATATGGCGCGGCGTAGGCGTAGCCCGCAATCCTGCGATCGAGCTCGGCGACGAGGTAAGGCAGGCCACGGGCGAGTGTCGAGTCGCGACGGCGTGCGATCTCCGCGTCGTCCGGCGGCACGATCTCGAAAGACGCGAGGCCGTTGCGAACGTGGTGTGCGTAGATGGCCGCGATTGCGCCCACGTCGGTCGGCGCGCTCGCACGGATTGTCAACCGACCTGGAAACTCCTCGGACGCGCTCATCGTATCCAACTCCCACGGCCCGCAAGTCTGGGCGATCCCCGACATCCCCGCAACGCCGGTTCCGGTTCTGGGCCAACGATGCGCCGTGAGTCTGCTAGATTCCGATCGAGAATCATTTCGCAGGCGCAGCCACGGGCGTCGCCGGGGAGAGCATCCATGCACGTCAGATTCCATCCGCTCCTGACAGCGGCCTTCGCGGCTTCCGTCGCTGGGGCGTCGTTGCTCATTGGAACCTCCACGACGTGGGCGCAGGCGGCCGAGCCCGCCAAGCGCCCGCGGATCGCGCTCGTGCTCTCCGG
>JBAVOG010000431.1:0-7524 GCA_049691875.1 Burkholderiales bacterium
CACCCCTCCTTTCCAAGGAGGGGATGGACAAGCGGCCCGGACGGGCATGGCCGCTGTCCCGCGGAGTCTTGCTCGCTTTCGAAGCAGAGACGCTAGCCGGTACCGGTGCTACCGAAGCCGCCCGCGCCCCGCTCGCTCGCGGCGAATTCCTCGACGATGTTCAGGCCGACGTGCATCACCGGCACGACGACGAGTTGCGCGATCCGATCCATCGGCTGCAGCGTGAACGGAAATGCCGATCGGTTCCAGAGCGAGACCATCAGCTGCCCCTGGTAGTCCGAGTCGATGAGCCCGACCAGATTGCCGAGCACGATGCCGTTCTTGTGTCCCAGTCCCGATCGCGGTAGCACCATCGCGGCCAGGCCCGGCGTGCCCAGGTGGATGGCCATTCCGGTCGGAACCAGCTCCGTCTTCCCGGGTCCGAGAACGAGCATCTTATCGATGCACGCGCGCAAATCGATTCCGGCCGATCCGGACGTCGCATACTTCGGCGGCATCTCGTGGAGCCGCGGATCCAGGATCTTGACGTCGATCGAATGCATCAGCGTTTCTCGAGCATGCGTGCAATGTGCGCCACGAGCTGGCGCGCCAGCTCGATCTTCGACGCGCGCGGCAGTTCGTGCTCCCCGTCGTCGTCGAACAGGGTCAGCGCATTGTCGTCGGCGCCGAACGCGTGCTGTGCAAGGTTGGCGGCCAGCAACGGAACGCGCCGTTGCTTACGCTTGGCCTGGGCGTGCTCGCGCAGATTCTCGGTCTCGGCTGCGAAACCCACGCAGAAAGGCGGCTTCGGCTGCCCGACCACATCGCCGAGGATGTCGGGATTTTCGACGAGCTCGAGCTGCGGTGTTCCGGCGCTCTTTTTCAGCTTGAAGTCCTTCGCCTTCGCGACGCGATAGTCCGCGACCGCGGCGACGGCGATGAACACGTCGGACTTCGCGGCACGCGCCATCACCGCGGCGTGCATCTCACGGGCAGTCGTGACATTCTCGCGCGTCGCTCCCGGCGGCGTGGCGAGCGCCGTGGGCCCGGCGATGAGCGTCACCGTCGCCCCCGCCTCGGCCGCAGCCTGGGCAACGGCGAAACCCATCTTCCCGGAGCTCAGATTGGTGATGCCGCGCACCGTATCGATCGGCTCGAACGTCGGCCCGGCCGTGACGAGGACGCGCTTGCCGGCCAGACGCCTGGGTCCGAGCAGCGCGATGACCTCGGAGACCAGGGTCGCAGGCTCCGACATCCGCCCCATGCCCGTCTCGCCGCAGGCCTGATCGCCCGCGTCGGGGCCGAGAATCGCCACCCCGTCGGCGCGCAGGGTCGCGAGATTTCGTTGCGTCGCGGCGTGCTCCCACATCTGCCGGTTCATCGCCGGGGCAACGGCCAGCGGGCACTCCCGCGCCAGACAGAGCGTGGAGAGCAGATCGTCTCCGAGGCCCAGCGCCACTTTCGCCAGGAAATCGGTGGTCGCGGGTGCGACGAGCACCAGTTCGCGGTCGCGGGACAGCTCGATGTGCGCCATGTTGTTGGGCACGCTCGGATCCCACATGTCCGTGTAGGCAGGATTGCCCGACAGCGCCTGCAGCGTGGTGGGCGTGATGAAGCGACACGCGCTCGCGGTCATCACCACACGCACATCGGCGCCCGCCTTGACCAGCAGGCGCGTCAGCTCAGCCGCCTTGTACGCAGCGATTCCGCCGGTTATGCCGAGCAGTATTCTCTTGCCGGCCAGGTCCGCCATGTCCTCTTGAGTGCAGCAATGCGCGTTAAAGAGGGATTCTACGCGAACCGGGAGACCCATCATGGGAATCGCCAGCTGGCCGGAGGGTGAACGCCCGCGCGAAAAGCTGCTTGCCGGCGGCCCCCAGTCGCTGTCCGATGCCGAGTTGCTGGCGATCTTTCTGCGCACCGGCGTCCGGGGCCAGAGCGCGGTCGACCTCGGGCGCAGCCTGATCGATCGATTCGGTTCCCTCTCGGCATTGTTCGGGGCCGACGTCGCGTCGTTCGGTGTCGTGCGAGGAGTCGGGAATGCGAAGTATGCCCAGCTCCAGGCAGGGTTCGAGCTGGCGCGGCGCGCACTCCGCGAATCGAGTGCGCGCGCCGACGCCCTTGCCTCGCCGGCGGCCGTGCGCGACTACCTGCGGCTGACGCTCGAGAACCGGCCGCGCGAGGCGTTCGTGGCCGTGCTGCTGGACGCCCAGAATCGCGTGATCACGCAAGAGGAGCTCTTCCAGGGCACGCTCACACAGACCAGCGTGTATCCCCGCGAAGTGGTGAAGTGCGCCCTGCGCCACAATGCCGCGGCGGTGATCTTCGCGCACAACCACCCTTCCGGAGTGGCGGAGCCCAGCCAGGCGGACCAGACGCTCACGGACACGCTGCGGCGCGCCTTGGCGCTGGTCGACGTGCGGGTACTGGACCACTTCGTGGTCGGTCGCGGCCGGGTGACGTCGTTCGCCGAGCGGGGTTTAATCTAATTCCGACAACCACTTGAAGGAATTCCGCCGAGTCGCATATAATGCGCGGTTTGCCGAACCGGAGAAGTACTCATGGCGCGAGTGTGCCAAGTCACGGGCAAGAAGCCGATGGTGGGCAACAACGTGTCCCACGCGAACAACAGGACCAAGCGGCGCTTCCTGCCCAACCTTCAGTACCGCCGATTCTGGATCGATTCCGAGAAGCGCTGGATCAGCCTGCGCATCTCGAACGCCGGCCTGCGGTTGATCGACAAGAAGGGCATCGAAGTCGTGCTCGCTGACTTGCGCGAGCAGGGCAAAATTTGAATTTCGCCTGAATTTCGATTGAACCAGCTGCGAGGAGTTCATTCCATGCGCGACAAGATCAAGCTCGAGTCCACGGCCGGAACCGGCCATTTCTACACCACCACCAAGAACAAGCGGACGACGCCGGACAAGATCGAAATCAAGAAATTCGATCCGAAGGCGCGCAAGCACGTCATCTACAAGGAAACGAAGCTCAAGTAGTCGCGGATAGTCGCGCCGACGCGCGCTGCCCCGTTACACGACCGCCAGTAGAGCGGCCACAAAGAAAAAGCCCGCCGAAAGGCGGGCTTTTTTTGCGCGGGGCTCCCGGTCAGGCGTAACAGCGCAGCCCGCGCGAGAACTCGACAAGCGGCCTGATCCCGGTGGACTCGGCCCGCTGGCACCAGTCCTGGAGCTGCCGGACGAGCTGATCGCGCGACGCGTGGGACCGCTCCCAGAGCGCCACCAGCTCGCGCCGCATGGCGTACACGGTGGAGAGCGCATTGCTTCGCGCAAGCCCGTCCTCGATCCGGGTCCGCTGGACGTCCGCAAGCTTCGTTTCGTCGTGCGTCAGCCAGCGCTTCAGGCGGCGCAGCACCTCTGCATCGTGCGGCGCCAGGCGCTTGAGCTCTTCTGCGTACGTCGCCTTCAAGGATTTCGCGTACTTGGCGAGCACGTCGTAACGGTTTGCAATGACGGCCTGAACCGTTTCGAGATCGATCGCCGATTTGGCCGCGGCGAAGCGCGGCGTCGGCGGCAGTTTCTTGACCCTGGCAAGGCCCAGCGTCTCGAGTATCCGGATGTACAGCCAGCCGATGTCGAACTCGTACCACTTGTTGGACAGCTTCGCCGACGATGCGTAGGCGTGATGATTGTTGTGGAGCTCCTCGCCACCGATCAGTATCCCGAGCGGAATGATGTTGGTGCTGGCATCCGCCGTGGACCAGCTGCGATAGCCGAAAAAGTGCCCGATCCCGTTGATGACGCCGGCGGCCCAGAAGGGGATCCAGACGATCTGCACCGCCAGGACTATCAGTCCCGGAACGATGCCGAAGAGCGCGACGTTCACCGTACCCATCAAGGTGAGCCCGGTCACCGGGAACTTCGTAAAGAGGTTTCGTTCGAGCCAGTCGTCGGGCGTCCCGTGGCCGTACCGTTCCATCGTTTCGGAATTGTGCGATTCCTTGACGTACAGAAACACTCCGCCCCACAAGACGCGGTTGATTCCGTAAATCTGCGGACTGTGCGGATCCTCGACGGTCTCGCATTTTGCGTGGTGCTTGCGATGGATCGCCGCCCACTCCTTCGTGATCATGCCGGTGGTCAGCCACAGCCAGAAGCGGAAGAAAACCGAAACGACCGGATGCAGGTCGAGCGCGCGGTGCGCCTGGCATCGGTGCAGGAAGATCGTCACGGATGCAATGGTGATGTGGGTCAGCACCAATGCAACGATGACCAGTTCCCACCAGGAAAGGTCGAAAACGCCGGAAAAGATCATGGAGAGATTGGACTTTCTATCTATAAGGTCGAGCCGATTCTACGGGAATTCGCCGTATCCGCAACCCCAACGGTCACACTCCCTTATGATTCTACAACCAATTGAATCGAGGTTGATTTTCGGTCTGAAATGAGCGTAAATCCGCGGCCTAACGAGCGCTCCCGTCATATTTCAGGGAGTCACGCTGCCGGCGCTCCCAGTTCCGGAGGTAGGCCTGCGTCAACGCGCGGTTCCCGCGCACGATGAGCAGGTTCTCCGCGTTGCGATGCTGCGCCGACCACGTCCAGTTGTAGCTGCCGGTGATCAGCACGGGCTCCTTTGAGTCGGGCGAGCCGGGGTCGATGATCATCACCTTGCTGTGTGCCGCCGTGTACCGCACCTCCAGCCAGACCGGTATTCCGGCGGCCGCAAGATCGGGAATGCGGGTGCGCTCGCCACCAAACGTCTGCTCGCGATCGGCCGTGATCCGGACATCCACACCGCGCCGCTTGGCTGCGATCAGCGCGCCTGCAACGGCATCGCTGGTGAAACTGAACGCCTGGACGAAGACTTGCCGGCGTGCATCGGCGACCGCTGCGACGACGAGCGCCTCGGCATCGTCCCAGGGCGGGAACGCAACCTGAATCGTTCCCGCGGACGGGAACTCGGGTGGCTGATCAGGCGCGGCCCACAGTTCCGCGACGGCCAGAGCCCCGATGAGGGCGATCGAGAGTGGAATCCGCAGCGTCACGCGGAGCGTTCCAGCAACGCCGCAAAAAACCCGTCGGTGCCGTGAATACGTGGGGAGAGGCGCAGCAGCAGTTCGCCCTCGCCTCCCGTCCGCGGAAGCTCGATGCGGTTTGCGGTCAGCTCCTCGTGCGCCGACCGCAGTCCAAACTCCGGATGCGAGGCCAGGAAGCCGTTCACAATCGCGTCGTTCTCCTCGGGCAGGATGCTGCAGGTCGCATACACCAGCCGGCCGCCGGGTCGAACCAGCTTGGCGGCGCTCGCGAGGATGGACGCCTGCTTTCGTACCAACTCTTCGACGTCCGCCGCGGTCTGACGCCACTTCAGATCAGGATTGCGCCGGAGCGTTCCCAGCCCGCTGCAGGGCGCGTCGACCAGGACGCGATCGAATTTCCCGGCGAGTCGCTTGAGCTTCGGGTCACGCTCGGAGGCAATTCGTTGCGGATGAATATTGGACAGCCCGGAACGCGCGAGACGCGGCTTGAGCTCGGCCAGGCGCCGCGGGGAGACGTCGAATGCGTAGACTCGCCCGGTCGAGCGCATGGCCGCGCCGAGCGCAAGGGACTTGCCCCCTGCTCCGGCACAGAAGTCGGCAACCATCTCGCCGCGGCGCGGCGCCAGCAGGTGACAGATCAGCTGGCTCGCCTCGTCCTGCACCTCGACGGCGCCGGTGAGGAACAACCGGTGACGGTTGATCGCCGGGCGTCCGATGATGCGTATGCCCGTGGGGGAGTAAGGTGTGGGAGTCCCGTCGATGCCGTCCTCGGCCAGTTCGCGCAAGACCGATTCGCGGTCAGCCTTCGTGACGTTCACGCGCAGGTCGAGCGGCGCCGGTTGCTGCAACGCCTGCGCCAGTGCGAGCACATCGACATCGGAGAGGACCGTGCGCAACCGATCGACGAGCCAGTCGGGCAGATCGCAGGCCACACCGAAGGGCACCTCATCACGCCCCGCTCCCTTCAATCGCGCCAGCCAGTCCGCCTCCGCGGCGTGTGTGATTCCTTCGAGCTCGCGCAGGCTGAACCCGCGCAGGCGCACGAGCGCCGCGAGGGCGAGGTCCCGTGCGCCCTTCGTCGCGCCGAGGTACTCGAGAAGACGCCGCCGGCGCAGCGCCGCATAGACCGTCTCCGCGATCAGCCCGCGCTCACTCTGACCGAGCTTCGGACGCGACCGGAAAAACGCCGAGAGCTGCTTGTCCGCCGGAAATTTGAGCTCGCCGATCGTCGCAAACGCGGCCACCAGCTCGCCGAACAATGCCGGCGTCAGGCGCATTCGCGCTTCGCCACTATTCCGGTCATCAGGCTCATCGATCCGCCAGCTGGAACTGCCGAGCGCCCTCGCCCATCACGCCCACCCGCCCCTCCGCGAGCGCAAGTCGTCCATCCAGGAACCAGCGAATCGCCATCGGATAGATCACGTGTTCCTGCTCGAGGACGCGCGCTGCGAGCGCGCCCGCATCGTCTCCGGGGAGCACGGGGACGGCCGCCTGGATGATGATCGGCCCGTGATCGAGCTCGGCGGTGACGAAATGTACCGTGGCGCCGTGGATCTTCACTCCCGCGGCGAGCGCGGCGGCATGCGTGTGCAGCCCCGGGAACGCCGGAAGCAGAGAGGGATGAATATTCATCAACCGTCCCGCATAACGCTCGACGAACGAAGCGGTGAGGATCCGCATAAAGCCGGCCAGCGCAACCAGCCGCGGCGCGTGACGGTCGATGGCCGCAGCGAGCGCAGTGTCGAACGCCTCGCGGGTCGCGTAGGCGCCATGGTCGACGACCGTGGTCGGTATGGCACGGCCGCGCGCGAACCCGAGACCTGCCGCGTCCGCACGATTGCTGATCACTGCGGCGACCGGCAGCCCCGCCTCGACGATCGAGCGCAGATTGCTGCCGCGGCCGGAAATGAGCACTACGACGCCGCTCATGTGCTTCGCCTGGGGCGTGGATGGACCGCGCGATCATATCGGGATCGCGCCGCCACGTCATTGCGCGAAACGCGGAGAATGCACACCTACGCAATTCGCGTCGGGCGGAATCCGTCACGCTCGAGCAGCGCCAACAGTCCCTTTTCACCCTGCAGGTGGAGCGCCCCGATGGCGACGAACGCCCGCCCCGTCCGCAACGGCGTCGCCAAGCGGAAGTGCATGAGGACGGTTCGATCGTGAATCACATGGCGCATGAGCTCGTTGTAATGCCGTGCAACGCCCGGATTCTCGCTGTCCATCCTCGAGGGAAAATGTGCGAGCGCAGCGAGGTCACCCTCCAACCATGCCTGGGTCATCGTCTCGTTTTCCGCCTCCAGAGCTGCGCGGTGCTCGAGCGCATGCCTGAGCAGGGCGATCTGGGACGCGAGCGGGATCGCGTCGAACGCCGCGACCTGTTCCTCGATCGACTCGAGCGCCTCGACACGCAAGCGCGCATGCCGCGCGGCGGACAGCAGCCTCGAATCGAGCGTTAGCGACGCATCCTGCGCCCCCGATGAAGCGACGGCCAGCATGGCCACCCAGGGTTTCATCCGCGCGATGACCGGTTCGGACAATCCCCGTTC
>JBAVOG010000432.1:0-2186 GCA_049691875.1 Burkholderiales bacterium
GAGAGATCGGTGTCGGAGTTCAGGAACCGGGCGCCGGGCACGTGCGACCTCGCGTACTCGCGCGCGCCGAGCTCCGGGCGCGCAAGGTCGTGGCGGCAGTCGAACACGACCCAGTCCGGATCGTCGAGGTTAAGGAACAGTTCTTCGGTGGAGACTAGGGTCGTATGAGGCATCGGTCCGTGGCAAGTATTGATGGCGGGGCGCGCCGGGAATGAACTGCTAGACGCCCGATCGTTCAATCTGCGCAAGATGGGGCGCCAGTTGCCGGCGCAGGAACTCGTGAAAGTGCACCATCCCGTCCTCGGTCGGGGACTGGTACGGTCCGCGGTCGTCGGCGCCGCGCGTGTAGAGCGCTTGCCGTCCGCGCTGCAGGCGCTCACAGGCACCCGCGTCTTCGGCGGCGGTTTCCAGGTAAGCGGCCTGATGGGCCGCGACGATGTGCGGCTCGAAGTGAAAGATTTCTTCCGGATAGAAGAAATCCACGACATTCGTCGTGTGGGAGGCTGAGCGCGGAATCAATGTGCTGACCACGAGTGCTTCCGGATACCACTCGAGCATCACGTTCGGGTAGAGGATGAACCAGAGCGTTCCGTAGCGCGGCGGCTCGCCGCCCCGATGCGCGAGCAGGACCTCCTGGTATTTCGCATAGGCCGGCGTGCCGGGGCGCATGAGGCCTGCGTAGACGCCGAGCACCTGATTTGACCATCGTTCGCCGAATTCCCAGCTGAAATTCCCCGGATCCACGAACCTGGACACCCCGGGATGGATGGCTTCGACGTGATAGAGCTCGAGATACACCTCGAGAAAGGACTTCCAGTTGAACGGCAGCTCGTCCACCGTGGTGCCGTAGTAGACGAGCCCCGAGTAGTCGAATTCGTGAGCGAGCGAGAATGCGGCGAGGTCCTTCGCCACGTCGCGCGGGCCGGCGAAGAGCAGACCGCGCCAGTTCTGCAGGGGCCACGTCTCCAGGTCGCGGCAGGGACGGTCCTCGAACTCCGGGGCGCCGATCAATTTACCTTGCAGGTCGTAAGTCCAGCGGTGCATCGGACAGACGATGTTGTGCAGGTTGCCGCGCCCCTCGAGCATCAGTGCCTGGCGGTGACGGCAGACGTTGCTGAGCAGTCCGACACCCGCATCGCTGCGCGCGAGCATTTGCCCGTGTCCGGCCCAGGCAAGCGTATGATAGTCACCGACTTCGGGCACCATCGCCTCGTGGCCGACGTACCCGTGGGTATCCGCGAATATCCTGCGCTGCTCGAGCGCGAACATCTCCGGATCCAGATACCAGCTGACGGGAAGCTGCGGCTGGCTGGCGGCGAGGTCGGCGATGCGCTGTGGTATGTCTGCCATCGAGTGGAGTCCTGAATATTCGCTGCGTGCCGTTCACCCGAGATCCACGGGTAGGGAAACGCGCCCGACGGCGGCATGCAAGCTGCTGCGTATGATACCCAGAACTCGGAGTGTCCAATGAATTGCCGGGTGGCGGTGGAGCCATTTGACCCTTCCGACGCCGATGGGCTATTTTCGCGTCTGTCTCTCCCCGCGCCGTCCTGCCGAGATCTCCCGCGATGACCAAGCCCGCGAAAACCGAGTCGGTGCTCACGTTCGAGAGTGCGCTGGCCGAGCTCGAGAAGCTCGTGGCGAGCATGGAATCCGGCAAACTGACCCTCGAGCAGTCGCTCGCTGCGCATCGGCGCGGCCTCGAGCTCGCGAAATTCTGCCAATCGACGCTCGCCCAAGCTCAGCAGCAGGTCCGCATGCTCGAGGAAGAGACTCTCAAGGCCCTGCCGGGTGTCGAGCCGAACGCCTGACTTCCGATCGTGGATGGCCGCGGTCCAGGAGCGCGTCGAGGCGGCGCTCGAGCGTTGCCTGCCGTCGCGCGACCAGCCTCCGCAGCGCTTGCACGAAGCGATGCGCTATGCGGTGCTGGGTGGCGGAAAGCGGGTTCGCCCGCTGCTCGCTTTCGCGGCGGGGGAGGCGGTCGGCGCTTCCGCCGAGCGGGTCGAAGCGGTTGCGTGCGCGGTCGAGCTGATCCATGCGTACTCGCTGGTGCACGACGATCTCCCCTGCATGGACGACGATGTGCTGCGTCGTGGCCGACCCACGGTGCATGTGGAGTTCGACGAAGCCACTGCGCTGCTGGTGGGCGACGCGCTGCAAGCCGCTGCATTCGAGCTCGTCTCCGA
>JBAVOG010000433.1:0-6011 GCA_049691875.1 Burkholderiales bacterium
CCGCCGCAGTGGGTGATCTCGGAGGCCATGGTCGACAGTAGTGGCGCGATGCGAGCATAGGTGGGATCGTCCGCGCCGACCATGATCGACAATGTTCCCGCGACGGCGGCCTCGCGGGTCCGTGCCACGGGAGCGTCCGCGAACGTCGCGCGTTTGGCGGCGAGTTGCGCTGCAAGCGAACGCGCCAGATCAACGGGAGACGTGCCGAGATCGACGACGCATTGTCCCGGGCGTGCGTGCCCGATCAGCCCGCCGGCGCCTTTGCAGACGGATTCCACCTCGGCACCGCTCGGCAGAGATAGAAAAACTATCGATGCTTGGTTCATGACCTCGACCGTTGAGCCGGCCGCGCGCACTCCGTCCGGTCCAAGGCGCCCGAGCACCGCGGGTGAAAGGTCGTACGCAACGACCGGAAGTCCGCTCTTGCGCGCGAGATTACGGCACATCGGCTCGCCCATGACGCCCAATCCGATGAATCCGGGTGATTCCATCCCCCTCCCTCCGCTCTCGATCATCTGACGGATCGCGGCTCGCTACCGGTGCCCGCGAATCGCCTCGGCGGGGTCCACGAACGGTACCCCCAACGCCGCGGCCACGGCGACGTGTGTAACTTTTCCCCTGCACACGTTCAACCCGTTGCGGAGATGCGCATCGTTCTCGAGCGCCGCCCGCCACCCCAAATTCGCGATCTCCAGGATGTACTGTAGTGTGGCATTGCCCAGCGCGTAGGTGGACGTGCGCGGCACAGCGCCGGGCATATTCGCGACGCAGTAGTGCGTGATTCCGTCCACGCGATAAACGGGATCGGCGTGAGTGGTCGGCCGGGAAGTCTCGAAGCATCCTCCCTGGTCGATCGCGACATCGACCAGCACGGCGCCCGGGCGCATTCGGCCGAGCATCTCCCGCGTTACGAGATGCGCGGCACGCGCGCCGACGATCAGCACCGCGCCGACGATGACGTCCGCAGACAACACGTGCTGCATGACCGTCTCGCTGTTGGACGCGACTGTTGTGACTCGACCCCCGAGCTGGCTCGCCAGCCGGCGCAGCGGTTCGGCGTGCGGATCGAGGCACACCACTTCCGCTCCCATGCCCACCGCGATCTGAGCGGCGTTCGATCCCACCACGCCAGCGCCCAGTATCGTCACTTTCGCAGGCGCGACGCCCGGCACGCCCGCAAGCAGGATCCCCGGGCCGCCGTGCGGCCGCTCGAGGTAGTGCGCGCCGACCTGGATGGCCATGCGACCCGCGACCTCCGACATCGGCGTCAGCAGCGGCAGGCCGCCGTGCGGCGACGTGACCGTCTCGTAGGCGATCGCGACGCAGTCCGACGCGATGAGGTCCCTCGCCTGCACCGGGTCGGCCGCAAGGTGGAGGTAGGTGAAAAGGACCTGCCCGGGCCGCAAGCGTTTCCGCTCAACGGCTTGCGGTTCCTTGACTTTCACAATGAGGTCGGCTTCCGCGAACACTTCATCTGCGCGGTCCACGACGCGCGCCCCCGCGGCAAAGTACGATTCGTCGTCCGCGCCTATCCCGACCCCGGCATTGCGCTCGACCAACACTTCATGTCCGTGGGCGACGAGCTCGCGCACGCCGTGCGGCACGAGACCCACGCGATATTCCTGCGATTTGATCTCCTTCGGTATGCCGACCTTCATCCTTGCGCCCTCCTGCTGGCGCCGGGTCGGCATACGCTTCGACCCACGGGCGTTGCGTTGACCTGCCGCCGCAGCATATGGTTAAATTCGCGGCTCCCCACGGGGCGGTTAGCTCAGCGGTAGAGCACTGCCTTCACACGGCAGGGGTCGCAGGTTCGAACCCTGCACCGCCCACCAGATTTCAAAGCCCCGGTTCCCGAGCCTCTGCAGACCGATCGACCCACCTTGGAGCGGTTTGGACGGCCGGCGTTCCTATGCCAGAATGCGATTTCCTGTCCGTGATTCGACGGCATGATGCCGCCATTCCTCGATCATGCGCCAAAGGAGCCGCAACATGGCAAATCCGCAAGACCGGCCCGCCATCAAGATCGCGCCCAACAATCCGGTTTTTGACCTTCCCGTCATCGTCGGCATAGAGGAAGGATTGTTCGCCGAGGCCGGGCTCGATGTCAGCTTCTCGGCGACTTATGCGGACCGGGAAAGAGACAGCGCAGCACTGCCGGTCATGACGCGTCTCAAGGAGCAGCTTTTCGACTGCGGTTCGGCCGACAGCTACAACGTCTGCGAATGGGCCAGCATCGATCGCCTGGAGAAGGGTAAGCGTTTTGGCAAACTCGCCGCCCTGCGGGCCGCGGTGGCCGCACAAGCCATCATCACCTTCGATGAAACGCTGCAGGTACCCCGCGATCTGGCCGATATTCCAGTCAGCGTTCAGGAGTTCACGGGATCGCACTACACCACCCTGCAGATGCTCGAAAGCGCGCTGGGCGCGGACCACGTCCTGATCGCGCAGGGCGGCCTGCCGCAGAAGCGCTACGAAGGACTCAAGAACGGCACCTATCGCGTCGTGACCGTCATGGAGCCCTTTATCAGTCTCGGCCTCAAGGACGGTGCGCATATCATTGCCGCCGCCTTCTATCGCGGCGGCGAAGTGATCTCCGCCGATCTTTCCGCCGACCAGCGCAAGAGCTATTACGATGCGGAGAACAAGGCGGTCGACCTGATCAACGCCGATTTCCGCAAGTACGCCCACCACGTAGCGGCGCACGCCAATGGCGCTTTGCAGCCGCACGAGCTGCTGACCGCCTTCGTGCGCTACAAGCACGTCGATACATACGATGCAAGGCTGTTCGATCGGACTTACGACTGGATGAAGGCGCGCGGGCTCTCGACCGGAGCGTCCGACCATGGATCGCTGGTCGTAGGCTGACTCGCCGGGGCGCGTTGCCACCGCGTCAGTCGCGTGGTTTGAATTCCCCGTGGAGGCGGGTTCTACGTCTGGCAAGTTCCATCGATGGGCATTGCCGGGTGTCTCACAAAGAAGACCGGAACTGGAAAGGAGATCGGGATGACGAAAAGCGGATTCGTTGCACTCGCAGTCGCGTCGATGTTGGGGCTGAGCACCGCCGCATCGGCGCAGACCTACACCATCGGCGCCAATCCGCAGGGGTCCGTGTTCTATTCCGCCGCCGCCGCGATCGCCAAAGTCTCGGTCGACAAGACCGGCCTGCAATTCCGCGTGGCGCCCTACGCCGGTTCGTCGACGTATATCCCGCTGGTCAACAAGGGCGAGCTCGCCTTCGGAATGTCCAACGGCGCCGAATACGCGTTTGCCTATTCCGGCACGGAGCTATTCGACGGTCACAAGAACGAGAACCTGCGCAGCGTGTTCGTGACCTTTCCGCTGACCAACGGCTTCGCCGTGAAAAGCGATTCTCCGATAAAGACCGTCGCCGATCTCAAGGGCAAGAAGATTCCGGTCGGTTATCCGTCCGGCCGGATTTTTCATTACCTCCAGGGCGCCACCCTAGCCGCCGCAGGCCTCGGTGAAGCCGATGTGGAAGGCGTTCCGGCGCCGAACTTCGTCGAAGGGGTCAAGGCGTTCATGGCCGGACGCACCGACGCCGGCTACATTCCGTTCAACTCCGGAATCGGCAAGCAGGCCATGGCCACGATTCCGGGCGGGTGGCGCTACCTCTCGATCGGCGATGCAGCGGACGCCGACGCAAAGGCCAATGCCTTCCTGCCGACTTCGAGAACCGTGAAGATGAAGCCGAATCCGAACTCGACGGGCGTGGTCGACGACCCGACGGTGCTGCTGGCGATCGACGTCGCGATGTTCACCGGCGCGCACGTATCCGACGAAGTCGTCTACAAGGTCGTGAAGACGATGTTCGAGAACAAGCCGGATCTCATCAAGGCCCTTGGCGCGTTCGCCCGCTTCGACCCGAAGAGAATGGCGCGCCCGAATCCGGTTCCCTACCATCCGGGCGCAATCAAGGCCTATTCCGAACTCGGCATGTGGCCGCCGAAGTAGGATCATTCCGCGCGCGTAAAGATCTTGTACGCCGCCGCCGGCCCGCTACATCGGGTCGGTGGCACCATTCGGGCGGGGAGCACGGCGGTTGGACAGCCCAGACAGCACCCACGAGACCAGCGCGGCGTCGGCCACGCGCTGGATTGCGCGATTGTGCGGGACGCTGTTCGTCGTCCTCGCGATCCTGTGGACGTTTCAGGTGCCGAGCCAACTCGGCATAGCCGTCTACAAGGAGCAGTTCCTTCTCACCTGCCTCGGGCTCGCGGGAGCCGCAGTATTTCTCACCTTTCGGTTTGGTGGCGCACGCGTCGAGCGCGCGCCGTTGCACGACTGGGCCGCAGCGCTGCTCATGCTGGCCACCTGTCTCTACGTCGCCTGGGACTATGGCCGATTCCTGGTCGAGGCGGCCTACCGCACCCTGGAAATGCTGGTGGTGGGGGCCATCGTGGTGCTCCTGGTGCTGGAAGGTCTGCGCCGCGTCGCCGGCAAGTTTCTGACCGTGGTCGTGCTCGCGTTTATCGCCTACGCCTTGCTTGCGCATCTGGTCCCTGCCCCGCTCACCGGCACCCGCAGCGAACTCGTTCCCCTGACCATCTATCTCGCGTTCGACACCAATGCGCTGCTGGGCGCCCCGCTGACGGTGGCGACCTCGATCGTCGTGCTTTTCATTTTCCTCGGACAGGTCCTATTCAACACCGGCGGCGGCGAATTCTTTACCGATATCGCATCCGCCACCATGGGCAAGCGGCGCGGTGGGAGCGCCAAGATCTCGGTGGTCGCCTCCGCGCTCTTCGGATCGATCTCGGGCAGCGCGATTTCCAACGTCACCACGACCGGCGTCGTGACCATTCCGCTGATGAAGAAGTCCGGATACTCCGCGGTCGACGCCGGTGCGATCGAGGCGAATGCCTCGACCGGTGGGCAGTTCATGCCCCCGATCATGGGCGCGGCAGCGTTCCTCATGGCGGAGTTCCTCGAAATACCCTACGCCGACGTCGTCGTCGCGGCCATCATTCCCGCGCTGCTCTACTACTTCGCCATTTTCGTCCAGGTCGACCTGGTGGCGGCGCGCGAACGCATCCGATTCATCTCCGACGAGCTGCCCCGCGCACGCACGGTACTCCGCAGGGGTTGGCACTTCATCGTGCCGTTCGCCATCCTGCTCTACGCACTCTACGTCCTGAATTCCTCCGCCGAAGAGTCGGCGATGTATGCAGCAGGAGCGATGATCGTTCTCGGCGCGCTGCACAGCTACAAGGGGCGGCGCATGAATCCGCGCCGCCTCGCCGAATCGTTCTGGAACGCGGGCCTCGCGACCACCGAGCTGGTGATGATCGTCGCTGCGGCAGGATTCGTCATCGGCATCCTGAATCTGAGCGGGGGCGGTTTTGCACTGACCCTCGTTCTCGTCAAGCTCGGCGGCGGGCATCTCTTCGTCCTGCTGCTGATCGGCGCGCTCATCTGCATCGTCCTCGGCATGGGCATGCCGACGACCGGGGTCTACGTCCTGCTCGCGGCGCTCGTGGCTCCGGGGTTGATCGAGGCCGGCGTCGACAAGTTGCCGGCGCACATGTTCATCCTGTACTTCGGAATGATGTCGATGATCACTCCGCCGATCGCCCTGGCCGCCTTCGCCGCCGCTTCGCTGAGCCGCGCCGATCCGATGGAGACCGGATTTGCGGCCATGCGCATGGGATGGGTCGCCTACATCATCCCGTTCCTGTTCGTGCTGTCCCCCTCGCTACTCATGATCGGCGAGCCGTGGAAGATCCTGCTCAACGTCTGCACTGCGTCAGCCGGCGTCTATATCGCGTCCGTGGCCGTCGTCGGCTATTTCACGCGGCCGCTTGGCCCTGCGCTTCGCGTGCTGCTTGCGATCGGAGGTCTGGCAGCCGTTTTCCCGGATACGGCCATCGGCGCCGGCGGCATTATCGACCTCGCCGGCATCCTGCTCGGATCCGGTATTCTGGCGCACGAATATCAGACGACTCGCCACCTTGGCAAGCGCCCTGCCAACCCAGGCGCCTGATTCAAGC
>JBAVOG010000434.1:0-7542 GCA_049691875.1 Burkholderiales bacterium
GTGGATCACCAAAGGGCCGGACGCCGACACCCTGGTGGTCTACGCGAAGACCGACGTCAGCGCCGGACCGCGCGGCATCACCGCGTTTCTGATCGAGAAGGGGTTCAAGGGCTTCTCGACCGCGCAGAAGCTCGACAAGCTCGGCATGCGCGGCTCCAACACCTGCGAGCTGGTGTTCCACGACTGCGAGGTGCCGGCGGAGAACGTGCTCGGTCACGACGGGCGTGGCGTGATTGTGCTGATGTCGGGCCTCGATTACGAACGCGCGGTGCTGGCCGGGGGCCCGCTCGGGGTCATGGCGGCGTGTCTGGACGTCGTCGTGCCCTACGTGCACGAGCGCAAGCAGTTCGGGCAGTCGATCGGCGAGTTCCAGCTGATGCAAGGCAAGCTCGCCGACATGTACGCCACCCACTCGGCGTGCCGCGCCTATGTGTACGCGGTCGGCCAGTCGCTCGATCGCGGCGAGACAACCCGCAAGGATGCCGCCGGCGCGATCCTGTACGCAGCGGAGAAGGCGACGTGGATGGCGGGCGAGGCGATCCAGTGCCTCGGCGGGAACGGCTACATCAACGACTACCCCACCGGGCGCCTGTGGCGCGACGCCAAGCTCTACGAGATCGGCGCGGGCACCTCGGAGATTCGCCGCTGGCTGATCGGGCGCGAACTTTTCGAGGAGACGCGGTGAGCGACAGGGCATGCGCACGCTCGAGCACCTGATCGAGAACAACCGGGCGTGGGCCGCGAAGGTTCGCAGGGCCGACCCGGGGTTCTTCGATCGACTCGCGAGTCAGCAGTCGCCGCAGTTCCTGTGGATCGGCTGTGCGGACAGCCGGGTGCCGGCGAACGAGATCGTGGGCCTCGCCCCCGGCGAGCTCTTCGTCCATCGCAACATCGCCAACGTGGTCGTGCATACCGACCTCAACTGCCTGTCCGTCATCCAGTTCGCGGTCGACCTGCTCGGCGTTCGCGACATCATCGTGTGCGGGCACTACGGCTGCAGCGGGGTGCGGAATGCGATGGAGGGTCGACGGGTCGGCATCGCCGACAACTGGCTGCGCCACATCCAGGACGTCCAGGCGATGCACGTAGAGCGCCTCGCTGGGATCGCGAACGATCACGAGCGCGCCGATCGTCTCTGCGAGCTCAACGTCATCGAGCAGGTGCGCAACGTGTGCCGCACATCGGTGATCCAGGACGCGTGGGGCCGCGGCCAGATCGTCACCGTGCACGGCTGGATCTATGGTTTGCACGACGGCCTGGTGCGCGATCTCGGCATCTCGGTGCGCGACGAGACCGAAGCGGCGGCGCACCAAGCCGCTGCAATCGCGGCGCTCGATTCGCGCCTGGAAGTCTAGAATCAGGGTATTGGTCGGGAGGTAAGTCCTCTCCCCTCCTCTCGCATCATGAAAGGAGCAAAGATGTCCAACGATCCGATCGTCATCGTGTCCGCCGCGCGCACCCCCATGGGCGCCTTCCAGGGCGAGCTGAAGGATTTCGCCGCCCATCAGCTCGGCGCCGCCGCCATCCGCGCCGCGATCGAGCGCGCGGGCATCCGCCCCGAGCAGGTCGAGGAAGTCATCATGGGCTGCGTGCTGCCTGCGGGCCAGGGTCAGGCGCCCGCGCGCCAGGCCTCGCTCGGCGCCGGCCTCCCGCTCTCCGCCGGCTCCACAACGATCAACAAGATGTGCGGCTCGGGCATGAAAGCCGCGATGTTCGCGCACGATCTGCTGGCGACCAGAAGCGACGACATCATCGTCGCGGGTGGCATGGAGAGCATGACCAATGCACCGTACTTGCTGCCCAAGGCGCGCAGCGGCTACCGGATGGGTCATCAGCAAGCGCTCGACCACATGTTCTTCGACGGCCTGGAGGATGCGTACGCCCGGGACGATAAAGGGACGGGCCGCCTGATGGGGACGTTCGCCGAGGACTGCGCGGAGAAATACGCTTTCACCCGCGAAGCGCAGGATCGATTCGCGATCGCGTCGCTCGAGCGCGCGCAGGCCGCGAACCGCGACGGATCATTCGCGTGGGAGATCACGCCGATCGCGATCAAGGCCGGCAAAAACGAGCGCTTCGTCGAGAACGACGAGCAGCCGTTCAAGGCCAACTTCGAAAAGATTCCGACGCTCAAACCCGCGTTTCGCAAGGACGGAACCGTCACGGCCGCCAACTCGAGCTCGATCTCCGATGGCGCGGCCGCGATGGTCATGATGCGCCGCTCGACCGCCGAGAAGCTCGGTGCGAAGCCGCTCGCAGTCGTCGTCGGCCACAGCACTCATGCGCAGGAGCCGGGCTGGTTCACGACCGCGCCCGTGGCCGCGATCCGCAAGCTCTTCGAGAAGACCGGGTGGACGCGCGACCAGGTCGATCTCTACGAGATCAACGAAGCGTTCGCGGTGGTGACGCTGGCGGCAATGAAGGAGCACGGGCTCGCGCACGAAAAGGTGAACGTGCACGGCGGCGCCTGCGCGCTCGGTCACCCGATCGGCGCGTCCGGAGCGCGAATCATGGTCACGCTGATCGGCGCGCTGCGCAAGTACGGCGGGCGACGCGGTGTTGCGAGCCTCTGCATTGGCGGCGGCGAAGCGACAGCCGTTGCGATCGAGCTCGTTTGACCGAATCCGATTCACGCGTCCGAGCGGCCGGGCTCCTGCCGGGTCCTTCGTCCGCGCCGCGCTGATTCCATGTCAGAGAATCCCTATCAGCCCCCCGAGGCGCCGGTCGCAGGCGCGGACCGCGTCGAACGATTCGGCTCACCGGTCAAGGCGATCCTGGTCGGACTCGCGGTCGACATCGGCGGGTCCATCGTCGGCGGAACGATCCTCGCGGTCGGATGGGGAATCCTGCTGGGCGTGGGCGGCGCGAGCGGCGAGGAGATCGACCGTTTCTTCCGCGAATCGCAGACCTTCCAATGGGCAAGCCTCTGCACCGGTCTGGCGTTCACCGCGTTCGGCGCGTACGTCACGGCGCGGATCGCCAACCGCGCGGAGTACCGCTTCGCCCTCATGCTCGGCCTGTGCTCGCTCGCATCCAGCGAGCTGATGTTGCGGATACTCTCGAGCGGCGGCTATCCGGAATGGGCGCGGCTCGTGGGCACGCTGCTCGTCCTGCCGGTGGCATTCGTCGGCGGACATCTGCGCGTGCTGGAGAAAGAGCACCGCATTCGAAGAGCTGGGCCCTGACCGGGACAAGCCAGTCATGCTTCTGACCAGCGAGCTCGAGATGATCCGCGATTCGGTGCGCGCGTTCGCCCGCGAGCAGCTCGCACCGCATGCCGCGCAGTGGGATCGCGACGGGACGTTTCCGCGCGAAGCGCTTGCCGGGCTGGCAGGCATGGGATTGATGGGCGTCTGCGTGGCCGAAGAATGGGGCGGCGCCGGCCTGGGCTACCTGGCGCTTTCCGTGGCGATGGAAGAGATCGCCGCGGGCGACGGCGGAACGTCGACCGCGGTCGCCGTGAGCAACCTGGTCGCCAACATCATCGACGGCTACGGCGACGGTGCCCAGAAGAAACGCTTTCTCAAACCGGTCGCGAGCGGCGCGACGCTCGGCTGTTTCTGTCTGACCGAGCCGCATGTGGGATCGGACGCGTCGGCCATCCGGACGACCGCGCAGCGCGACGGCGGCCACTGGGTGCTGAACGGCGTGAAGCAGTTCGTCACGAGCGGCAAGAACGCCGGCGTTGCGGTGGTCTTCGCGGTGACGGACAAGGGTGCGGGCAAGAAGGGCATCGGCGGATTCGTGATGCCGACCGACACGCCGGGTTTCCAAGTGGCGCGTGTCGAGCACAAGCTCGGGCAGCGTTCGTCCGATACCGCGCAGATCGTGCTGGAGAACTGCCGGGTTCCCGAGGATCATCTGCTGGGCCGCGCGGGCGAGGGCTATCGAATCGCGCTGGCGAACCTCGAGGGCGGGCGGATCGGCATCGCGGCACAGGCGGTGGGCATGGCGCGCGCGGCGTTCGAGGCGGCGCACGAATACGCGCGCCAGCGGGAGACCTTCGGCAAGCCGATCATCGAGCACCAGGCGGTGAATTTCCGTCTCGCGGACATGGCAACCCGCATCGAGGTCGCGCGCCAGATGGTGTGGCACGCCGCGAGCCTGCGCGACGCCGGGCGCCCATGCCTCAAGGAGGCATCGATGGCGAAGCTCTTCGCGAGCGAGATGGCCGAGGCGGTCTGCTCCGACGCGATCCAGATCCACGGCGGCTACGGCTACCTGAACGACTTTCCGGTGGAGCGGATCTACCGGGACGTGCGGGTGTGCCAGATCTATGAAGGCGCGAGCGACATCCAGCGGATGCTCATCGGCCGTACGATTGCGAGCGAGTGAGTCTCACAGGACACACCATGGCAAACACTATCGAGTTCTTCTTCGATTTCTCATCTCCGTACGGCTACTTCGCGAGCACGCAGATCGAGGCGCTCGCCGCCAAGCACGGCCGCGACGTGCAATGGCGCCCTTTCCTGATGGGCGCCGCGCTCAAGCTCATGAATCTGCCGCCCAATGTCGAGATTCCGTTGAAGGGCGACTATGCGCGGCATGATTTCGATCGCACCGCCCGCTGGTTCGGCGTGCCGTTCCGCACGCCGACCCCGTTTCCGGTTGCGACCGTCGCGGCGTGCCGGGCGTTCTACTGGACGGACGCGCAGGACGCGAAGCGCGCCCGGGAACTCGCGATGGCACTCTACAAGGCGTACTTCGTCGAGGGCATCAACATCTCCGAGGCGGAGAACGTCGTGAAGGTCGGCGCTAGCATCGGTCTCGACGCCGACGCGCTGCGCGCGGGCACGGGCGAGCCGGCCATCAAGGAGCGGCTGAAGGCGGTCACCGACGAGGCGGTCCGGCGCAACATCTTCGGTTCGCCCTTCTTCGTCGTCGACGGCGAGCCGTTCTGGGGCACGGATCGCCTCCCGCAGGTCGAAAAGTGGCTGGCCAATGGCGGGTTCTAAGCGCGTGCCGGTCCCGCCCGGGCCGGTCGAAATCAAGACGCTGTGCGTCTTCTGCGGCTCCAGCCCGGGGTCGCGGCCCGTGTACGCCGATGCGGCGCGGCGAATGGGTGAAGCGCTCGTCGCGCGCGACATCACGCTCGTGTTCGGCGGGGGACGCGTGGGCTTGATGGGTGAGATCGCGCGTACGGTCCTGGCGAGCGGCGGCCGTGTGGTCGGCGTGATCCCCGAGGCGCTCCTGCGCAAGGAGATCGTCTACGAAGATCTCACCGAGCTGCACGTGGTGGACTCGATGCACGAGCGCAAGGCCTTGATGGCGGAGCGCTCCGATGGCTTCGTTGCCATGCCGGGGGGGTTCGGCACTTTCGAGGAATTCTGCGAGGTGCTCACCTGGTCGCAGCTCGGCTTTCATCACAAGCCGGTCGCGCTGCTGAACGTCGCCGGCTACTTCGACGGGCTGCTCGCGCTCATCGAGCACGCCGTCGCCGAGGGCTTCGTGCGGGCGCAGCACCGATCGCTGGTCCTGGCGGAGAGCGAACCGATAATGCTGCTCGACCGGTTCGCCGCGTACCAGCCGCCGGCCGTCGTGGAGTGGATCACCAGTCCCGACGCGGTGTAACGTTGCGACATGACGGTTACGCGGTCGGAGGCTGGCGGGCTGAGCGGCTTGAGCGGCGTAAGCGGCTTGAGCGGTTTAGGGATTGAGGTTTCCCCTCCTTTTCAAGGAGGGGTGGACGCGAAGCGGACGGGGTGGTTCGAACTTCGACTCAACACACACACCACCCCGCGCGCCTCGCTTCTCCCGCGATAGACTTCCGCCATGCTCGCAGCCATCACGCTCCTGCTCGTCTACCAGCTGATCGGCGAGGTCATTGCGCTGGTATTCGCGCTGCCGATCCCGGGCCCGGTGATCGGATTTGCCGCGCTCTTTCTCACGCTGGTCGCACGCGGCGCGGTGAGCGACGAGCTGCGCGAAACCGCGAACGGCCTGCTCGCGCACCTGTCGCTGCTGTTCGTGCCCGCGGGTGTCGGCGTCATGGCGCACCTCGCACGGCTGCGCGCCGAGTGGCTGCCAATCTCCGTGGCGCTGGTCGCCAGCACGGCGATCACCATCGCAGTGACGGCGCTCGTGATGCGCGGGCTGTTGCACCGGAAGCGCGCGCGGAGATCGGTGTGACGCCGAAGCTCGTCGACGTCTGGGTCTATCTTTCGGCTTCGCCGCTGCTCGGCCTCACGATCACGCTCGTCGCCTACCAGGGCGCGTTCTGGATCTACAGGCGTGCAAATTTCCATCCGCTTCTCAACCCGGTTGCGGTCGCGATCGCCGTCCTGGTGACGCTGCTCAAGCTCACCGACACGCCCTACCAGGCCTATTTCGACGGCGCGCAGTTCGTTCACTTCCTCCTCGGGCCGGCGACGGTCGCGCTCGCGATTCCGCTCTACGCGCAGCTCGACAAGCTGAAGGCCGCCTGGCTGCCGCTCGCCGGCGCGCTCCTCGTCGGGTCGGCGACCGCAATCGCCTCAGCGGTCGGCATCGCGTGGCTCCTTGGCGCGGACCCGACGATCCTTGTCTCGATCGCGCCGAAGTCCGTTACCACCCCCATCGCGATGGGGATCTCCGAAAAGCTCGGCGGATTGCCTTCCCTCACCGCCGTGCTGGTGGTTTCCACCGGAATACTCGGCGCGGTAATGGCCAAATACGTGCTCGACGCCCTGCGTATCCGGGATCACAGCGTACGGGGATTTTCCGTCGGACTGGCGGCGCATGGAATCGGCACGGCGCGTGCCTTCCAGGTGAGCGAGGAAGCGGGCGCCTTTGCCGGGCTCGCGATGGGCCTGAACGGACTGGCGACGTCGGTGCTCTTTCCGGCGCTCGTCTGGCTCGCCGGCTGGCGGTCGCTATGAATCTTCCCGTCTCGCCTGGCTTACGCACTCACCACTTGATGCCCACCAGTCCGGTCGCGATCACCGGCAACGCGAACAGCAGGGCAAGTGCCACCAGATCCGCCACCACGAAAGGCGTCACCCCGCGGAAGATTCGCGCGAGCCGGATGTCCGGCATCATCGCCCGAACGGTGAAGACGTTCATGCCGATCGGCGGAGTGATCAGCCCCAGCTCGACCACGATCACCATCACGATCCCGAACCAGATCAGGTCGACGTCCATGATGATCAGGGTCGGCAGGAAGACCGGAACGAAGAGCAGCAGGATGCCGATCGCCTCGAAGATCATTCCCATGACGATGCAGATGACGCTGATCGCGAAAACGGTCCCGACCGCCGAGAGATGGAAGCTGTCGACCAGGTCCACGAGCGCGCCCGGAAGGCCCGAGAGATTGATGAAGTTGGCGAAGACCTGCGCCCCGAAGATCACGATGAAGAGCGCCGCAGTCGTCCGGCAGGCCTCGAGCAGCGCCTCGTAAAGCTGCCGCAACGTGCGCATCCGGCCGCGCCACCACGCAAACGCGGCCGCCCCGGTCGCGCCGATGCCGGATGCCTCGGTCGGTGTGAAGACACCGAAGTAGATGCCTCCGAGCACCAGAGCGAAGAGCACCAGGACTGGCCACACGTTGGCGTAGGCCCGGTAGCG
>JBAVOG010000435.1:0-7499 GCA_049691875.1 Burkholderiales bacterium
AGCCAGTACAGCGCGCCGCGCCGGCCACCGCGACCGTGCGCGACCGACTCGGCCGTCGCGTCGATCTCACAACGTCGATCAACCTTGGCGCCGTCGGCGCCAACGTCGACATCGCCATCGGAGGCGCCACCGCTCCGGCGATCGTCGATCTCATCGATCCACCGTTGTGGAAGACCACGGTCACGCTGCCGGGCACCGGCGACAAGCCCGCGCGCGTGGCGGTGCGCGAGTACGAGCGCTATTACACCGATCGAACTGTCCCCGAGCAGCGCGGCGGCCGCGCCCACCGGCGGCGCGTGGTCGAGGAGCGGCTGGTCTATACGGCGTTCTTCGAGCTCTAGATGGCAGCGCCGATGCTTCGTGTCCGGCCCCCGTCAGTCCCGCCCGTCTGCAAAGACGTCCACACATGTTGCGGCATTCGATCGCTGTTTGCGAGTGTTGCAACGTCGGCCATGCTCGCGGCCTGTGCTTACCCCTACACTGACTGCCCATTGCCGCAAGACTTCAACGAGTCCCTCGTGATCGAGGTACTCAATCCGTCGGGGAGCCAGTACTCGGCCAACGCGCCTGGTCGTCAGCATCGGGTGTACCGTCCAAGCGGCACGCCACGAGCGCAGCTCGTCATGCACTTGCCGGGACACGACAACGAGCCGGGCAATCAGACCATGCTGCTCAAGACCGCGGCATTTGCGGGCTATCGGGCGATAGGCCTCGTCTGGACGAACGCGACGTTGGCTGCCGACGATTGTTCCGGAGCGGGCAGTAACGCAGCCTTCAACGACTGCCTCGAATCCACGCGCGACGAACGCGGCTTCGGCACGGGTAGCGAAAGCGTCCAGAACGAGCTCGCCGATCTCCTCGCGGCGCTCGACGCCGACCACCCGACCGACGGCTGGGGCGGCTTCCTGGTCGGCGGAGTGCCTGACTGGAGCAACATCATCCTCGACGGTTATTCGGAGGGCGGCAATCAGACCGCGTACATGGCGAAGCAGGTTGCCTACTACAACGTCATTCTGATCTCCGGAGGCGGCAACTTCGGGGTTCCTCCGCCAAACGCGAGCGGCGATCCGGTTGCCGACTGGATGACGCAACCCGGCGCGACCCCCGGGGGGCGCCACCTCGCGCTCTACAATGTCGGCGAACCGTTCGCCAGCGACTACGCGACGGCCTACGACGTGATTGGCGTTCCGACATCGACCTTCGAGCGGGTGCCCGAGGATCAGGGCACGGGCTGGCCGGACTTCGATAAGGCGTCCAGGCTCAAGGTCGACGCACTCACCTCACCCGTCAGCAATCCGTACCCGCTGTGCGACCCGCACGGTACGACGGTCCCGGACAGTTGCCTGGACTACGGGCTGGGTGAATCGACCTACGACCTCATGAAAGCACACCTCCACCTCTATTGCATGGCCAGCGTTCACTGATCCGAACCGGCCGATGCCGCACCGAGCGCGAGTGACGCGCACTCCCGGCTGACACCGACCGCGATCGCAGGACTCGCTCCGTGCAAACAACGTCTGGCTATCCGTACGGGTTCGGCGTAAGGAGCAACGTCACTTTCCCTTTCCCATTTGGCGGTGGCCTTAGTGCGACAGCGAGTTCGTTCGCTTCCCTCCAAGGGTCCTCGTCCTCAGCCGGAATTCAAGGCGTGCTTGGGCCACCGAGCGGATCTTTCACCGCCGGATACAACTACAGTTGGCGATGATCTCTGATTCTCAGGGAACGACATGTCATACGACTTACTAGTGTTGCGTTCCGTTAAGAACTTTACAAAGTCGTTCGAGCTTGGCAAGTATCGACTCGGCCGTGGCCGTCCACATGAAGGGTTTGGGGTGCTGGTTATGGTGGTCGACGTAGGCATTGATTTGCCGCTTGAGTTCAGTCACAGACTCGAAGGAGCCGCGACGGATCGACTGGTTGGTAATCAAGGCGAACCAGCGCTCGACTTGGTTCAGCCACGAGCTATAGGTGGGGGTGAAATGGAGGTGGAAACGCGGCCGCCGCGCCAGCCAGGCCCGCACTCGGGGATGCTTATGGGTCGCGTAGTTGTCGCAGATCAAGTGGACGTTCAGCGCCGCGGGGACGTTGGTCTCGATATGGCGCAGGAACGACAGGAACTCCTGATGGCGGTGCCGCTGTTTGCACTGGGCCAAGATGGTGCCATTGGCGGTGTTGAGGGCGGCAAACAGCGTGGTGGTGCCATGGCGCACGTAGTCGTGGGTAATGCCTTCCACGTAGCCCAAGCCCATGGGCAGTACGGGTTGGGTGCGCTGAAGGGCTTGAACCTGGCTCTTCTCATCGACGCAAAGTACCAGCGCGTGTTCCGGCGGGTTGAGGTACAGCCCGACGACATCACGTACCTTCTCGATGAAGAAGGGATCGGTCGAGAGCTTGAACCTGCGCGTGCGATGCGGCTGCAGGCCAAACAGCGTCAGATACCGATGCACCGTGGTCGGCGACAGCCCCGTGGCCTCGGCCAAGCCGCGCCGCGACCAATGCGTCTTGGCCTTCGGCCGCGACTTCAGCGCGGTGTTGATGAGCGTCGCGATGCGCTCCTCGTCCGTGCTGCGCGGTCGGCCGGGCTTGAGTTCGTTATGAAGACCCGCAATACCGCGCTCGCGGTAGCGCGTGCGCCACATCGTGACCGTCGGACGGCTGACGCGAAAGCGTCGCGCCACTTCGCTATTCGACTCGCCAGCGGCCATGCGCAAGATTATCTGCGCCCGGTGCACCAACCCGGCGGGCAGGCTCTGCGAGCGTGCGATCGATTCGAGTTGCACGCGATCCTCCGCACTCACCACCAATTCCTTCGCCGGTCTTCCCGTCCTCATCGTCGAGCACTCCCTGGTCCCAAGCATACAGCTTGGACCATGCTCGACATGTAAAGTTACATACGGAACATCACGCTAGCACTGATTACGGGCATTGCGACACTTATCCTCTATTGGGCTGCCGTATCGAGGCTCAAGGGCAAACACAACCGCGTGTGGGAAAGCATGGGGCAGCCGAGTGCGCTGTACGGTGGCGATCGGGATCACGCATCGCTGATCCTGTTCGACTTTCTCGTGCGAGGCCGGTTTAGAAAGATAAAGGACAATACTCTTCAGATGATTGGCCTCGGATGGTATGCATGTCTTGTTCTAACAGCCCTCTTCTTCCTGTTCTCATTGTGGTGATCCGCGACGTTCTCAAGAAGACGGCAGCCACTCTACAACTACTTCCGCGACTAAGCCCGGACTATGGGCCGCTACATCCGCTCCATTTTAATTGGAACTGCGCGGGTGCGCATAGACAGTCCCGATTGAACGGCGCTTCTCGCGCGTGTTTGCGTAGAAGCGTGATAGCAGAGTAATTCTTACTCCTCACGGAGTACCGAGGGCTGCGCCAACAGCCTTCTAATCGTGGCCCCAGGTAACCCGCGTCTCTTGAGAGCCCGGACGATAGTCCCTTCCAGTTCGGGCCAATCTTCTTCGGAAGCGAGCTTGGTCGCTCGAACCCCCTCATAGACCGCCATGAAGACACCCGGCGCCACCCCCGCCTCCAGTGCTGCCTGCTCGAACCTGATGCGGTCACGCTCGTCGTCCACGGCAACCGCCTTCTCCTCAAGCCGCTGGATTCGGCGTCTGATGTTCATTTCTCTGCCCCCTAACCGCGCCACCGGCTTATCCAGATCGTCGACTTCAACGATTCAGTCGCGCGCCGACTACACTTGAAAAAGCATCGGGTCTCTGGCGTCACCATTTCTCACTAGCTCTCGCTTGAGAATTGGATTGTTTTCTTCGTTAGCAATACGCCAACAATCGCTCCCAAAATGGCTCCGGCGGGTGCGCCAAGGTTTAGTGCAAGGTACAGTCCACCCAGGGGGAGAGACATCCCGTAGCCGAAGACAACTCCAACTATCGACGCAGCGATTAATCTAGGCCGTGTCCCGATTATCGCTCCCGCGAGAATCCCGCCAATCCCCATAAAGATCACCACCGAAACGCTTGACCAGAGTGCCGAATATATAAACGCGCCGAGGATCGTCCCGATCACGGCTCCAGCAAGTGCGCTTTTCAATCTGGGCAACCGCGTGATCGCAGGCTTTGCCGCGTCTACGTGCGTCCGCTTGACTGTCGTCCGAGTTGCTTCCGTCTGATGGGAGTTGCCGCTGACGGGGGACCGGCCAGCCTCGGGAGAATGGCGACTAGAGGGCGAAGCAGTTGCTGGGTTCCCGAGAAGTTCATTGATCTCTTCAGCGATGGTGGCGAATAAGTCGCGCCGCATTCTCAAGCTCTCCAGAAGCGTTCGTCCGTCCTTGGCGGTGTCTGGATCGCGCAAACTCCTCTTGAGTTTCACCAGCAGCGCACTCTGCTCAGCGAATTCGAGGGCCGTGATTGCTTCGACTTGTTCGCGTAGACCGCCAAGGTAAGAGATCGGCACTTCAGGCGGTTGCGGCAGTGCTTGAGGAAGTGGCTTCGGGGGAGGCATGGCGCTGATTGCTCTGGCCAGGCGGAGCGCCGAGTTCCGATCCTGCACTTGGTAGTCGACGAATTGAACCGTTGAAAGCGCAGGCGGCAGCAAGCCAGCCGATATGCCCTCAGCCACCACGACGGGCAAAATTGGTTTGCCCAAGTCTGTAGCGTATCCGTATTCGCGCTTGACAGCGACGGACTTTACCGCTTCGGGGGCCAGAGTGACGAGAACAACGTCCGAGTTACGAATATTCACCAGAATCTGATCCCACCAAGCCTGTCCACCACTTAGCTCCTGATCGAACCACACGTCGTGGCCTAGCGTATCGATATCGTTCGCTAGGGCTTTGACGGCAGCCTCACTCTGCCGGCTGTAGCAAATGAAAATTCTCGCCATGTGTACCCATCCCGCTCATGTATTTCAAGGCGCAAAAAATCGCTTTCGTTCGTTTCGGACGGTTGAAAATCGAGTGCCCGACGTTGCTCATATTGGCCACGCCAGCGGTAGTTCGCAGCGTCATTTGACAGCGGAGTTTTGTGATGAATTCACATCTGTCTCCCTAGTGCCGCCAGACTGAAACGGTCGCTCTGGGCTTCTAGGCGGGCGATGCGCTTCTCTAGTTCATCAACTTCAATGATCCGAGCCTGCGCTGAGATCGCCCCCATAATCGTCGATGCCTGCTCGGGCGCGATCTCGCCAGCGGCTATCCTCTCGACGACCGTGCGGCCCTGATCGGTGAGCGAGCCGCGTAGACCCACCAGCTTCACCGGAAACCCCGGCGGGGTAAGCCGGGAAAAGACGGGGTAGAACTCCGAGGGGTAACTCTCCGCCCACGCCTTCAGGTGCGCGGCACCCCTAGCTCCTCGAATACGGTGACGATGGCCTCCTTGAGCGCCCTGGTGGCTCTGTTCTGGGATCCCGGAGCGCGGCCAGCTGGGTTGCCGCTGCTACCCTTCTTGAATCGCGCCATCTGCTCCCTTCCTGCTCTTTACGGGCCGTCCCTGTCAAATCTGCTGGCGGAGCAGCCGGGGGGCGGGACGCGGCCTCGGCGCAAAGCCACGCCCGACGCGGGCCTGGGCGGAGACACGCTCTGCGTACACCGGCGCGGCTCGCCAAATCCAATGCTGCGCTTCTACAAGGGGCAGCGCCGTCAATTGCTGGCCGAGCAGGCGCGCAAGCCGCGTCGTCGCGGTGGCAAGGCCGCCAAGCGAGGCCTGTCCGCCGAGCAGGTGCCGATACTTGTATTGCGCAACCGCGCCGGCCAGACCACGGACTACGTGCTGGAGAGCGCCAACAAACGCTGTGTCACCGAAGTGCTGCAACCGGCCTTGGCCGAGGACGCGGTGCTGTGCACGGACGGGAGCAACATGCTGGCCACGGTGGCCAGGGAGCTGGACATCGGTCCGCCCCCGCCTCCCGCTCCCACCGCACGCACGGAAACACGACCACGAGCCGGTGCTTCTCGCACCACAGGTGAACGCCGTCCGGTCGTCCCATCGAGTAGCGAAAGGTCGCGCAGGCGCGCTCTGGCTCGTCTCGCCAGGGTGAAGTACGCTTCGGGCATGAAGCTAGGCTATGCCCGCTGGTGGCTCGGTACGCGCGCCGAGGACAAAAAAAGCCCCGCACGGGGCGGGGTTCGTCGCGCGGTTTCGCGCGGCTGTAAAGAAAGTGGTAGGCCGAGAAGGATTTGAACCTTCAACCTTCGGAATTGGAACCCGACGCTCTCTCCCTTGAGCTATCGACCTATGAGGAAAGGCTAGTCCAACAGCACAACGACGAGTGCAAACGATTGTCAATTCTTGCGGCTGCGGCATGCGTAAGCTTCGCTGGTAATTCCAATCATCGAGGCTCGTGCCTTTGCCCACACCGTTAACAAAAGTTGACAGTTGTCCATGGACCGAGGCAGTACGCTTCTCCGAGTGCTATGCACGGAGGAGAGGGGGAATGGACGGGGAAGTGTTGGAGCAAATGCTGCGCGAGGGGAAGATATCGGCGGAGGATCTACTGCGACAGACGGCCGCCGAGAGGGTTGATATTGTAGTGGAGGTACTGCTGCGCCACCGGTCATACGAGGAAGTACGCCGCGCCCTCCACGAACGGATTGGGGGTGCGCCACGTGCCGACTACATGTTTCTACGGAAAGCGTACTTCAAACACTGCGACTGAGTCCCGACGATTGGGTAGTGTCGACGGCCGAGCTGGCCCGCCCCCACTGTGCGCCGGTCAAGTTGCTCTGGTCAGTATCGTCGGCATCGGCTTCTCTCGCCGCCGCAAGCTGCATTGAGTAGAACGCACCCCACAAGAAGCCCGCCGCGTGCGGGCTTTTTTATTTCTCGTCGGCTCCCGCTTCCCGCTCCCACCTCCCGCACGGAATACGCGACCACGAGCCGGTGCTTCTCGCGCCATAGGTCCCCGCATGGCAGGAACGCAGAGCTACACTCACTCATCGAGAAAGCGGGGGAACCCCATCCGCGCGCTTGTAAGGTTGCCGGTCTTCGGGGGACTGCTCCTTTTTTTGCATGCCTCGGTACACGCATAACCTGCGCGAATTTTCTCGAGCCTGATGTCATGTGGTGCGTCGTCTAGCACCTTGCAAACCTCGCGTCCGTATCGGTCACGCTTGTGACACAAGGCAACCACAATCCGACCGAAAACGAGGCGAGACAGATTCTCTTTGGAGGTGTTGCCGACCGCTTGGCTTTTCTCGGGAGCGTCGACCCCGTTTAAGAAAATCTTGTGCTGCCGCTTATCGCGATCGAGGATGGTGATCGTGTCGCCGTCCGCGTCAATATCTAGAGTTCCAACGAAGTGTAGCGGTGAACAAATTCAACCAGTCCTCGTATCTCCTCCTTCACATCGCACTGCCGGCGCATCTCAGATACAGAAGCGCGGATCGTCTTGTCGGTCAATACGCGCTCTACCATTTCTATCATCTTCGGTGGGGTAACGCTAAGTATGTCACCGCACACTCCGACATTGTGGGCTTGGACGCGTGCTGCATTGCCGAATTGGTCGGCCCAAGCTGGAAAGACGAGCATTGGGAC
>JBAVOG010000436.1:0-7922 GCA_049691875.1 Burkholderiales bacterium
GCAGTGACAGGGCATGGTCCGATCGGCCTCACCGCAAGCGAGGTCGTCGACGCGGCGCGCACGGTGCTCAATCGCGGCGCGGGCTGAGCGCCCCCACCTATACGGACCCTACGGCATCGCCTCGCGATGCGCGGCGGAATTCAATCCTCTGGAGCAGCACGAATGCAGCGAATGCATCTGATCATCCATGCGGCCAGCTTCCTGGGCAGAGTGTGGAAGCTCGCGCGCCCCTACTGGTTCTCCGAGGAGCGCTGGCGCGCGCGCGGGCTGCTCGCGGCCATCGTCACGCTCTCCCTCGGTCTCGTTTTCTTGCTCGTCGCATTCAACAGCTGGAACCGGGACTTCTACAATTCACTCGAGCAGAAGAATTCGGAGGACGCGTTCGCGCTGCTGCTCTACTTCATGTTTCTCGCCGCCATGTTCATCGCCGTCTCGATCTACCGGCAGTATCTTCAGCAGATGCTCCAGATGCGCTGGCGCGTGTGGCTCACCAGGCAGTACCTGGACGACTGGCTCGCGGATCGAACGTACTACCGTCTTGAGCTGAGCCGCACTGCCACCGACAATCCGGACCAGCGGATTTCGGAAGATCTGAACGCATTCACGTCGGGCGCCCTCGGCTTCACGCTCGGGATCCTTTCCGAAGGGGCGACTCTGGTCTCGTTCGTCTACATCCTCTGGACGCTTTCCGGTCCCCTGAGTCTGCACCTTGCTGGTCTTTCCCTGACAATCCCCGGATACATGGTGTGGGCCGCGCTGTTCTACGCGGTGGCCGGCAGCGTACTGACTCACTACGTGGGACGCCGCCTCATCCCGTTGAATTTCCAGAAGGAGCGCCTCGAAGCCGACTTCAGATTCTCGCTGATACGCGTGCGCGAGAACGCCGAGGGTGTCGCGTTCTACCGGGGTGAGTCGAGCGAGTCGCAGAGCCTGCGCGCTCGCGTCGAGCGCATCCGCGCGAACTGGTGGGAGATCATCCGCTTCACCAAGCGCCTCAACACCTTCACCATCGGCTACAGCCAGGTGGCTGTCGTGTTCCCCTTCGTCGTCGCCCTGCCACGATACATGTCCGGCGCCATCTCGCTCGGGCAACTCACGCAGATCGCGTCGGCATTCGGCCAGGTGCAGAGCTCGCTCTCCTGGTTCGTCGACAGCTATTCGCAGCTCGCCGTGTGGAAGGCGAGCGTTGATCGACTGCTCACGTTCAATCATGCGCTCGAGGAGGCGAAGCTGGCTGCCGCGCGTCCGGACGGCATCGCGATCGTCGCGGATTCCGCTGGCCTGGTGGTGGACGACCTCAATCTCGATCGACCGGACGGCCGCCCGATCGTGTCGGGCGCGAGCTTTGCGATTCAACCTGGCGAGGCGCTGCTGGTGACCGGCTCGTCCGGCGCCGGCAAGAGCACGCTCTTTCGCGGGATCGCCGGCATCTGGCCGTACGGCACTGGTCGGGTCCGGTTGCCGCGCGACGCGCGAATTCTCTTTCTCCCGCAGAAGCCCTACATCCCGATTGCGACGCTGCGCGATGCGGTGAGCTATCCCGCGGCGGCCGGAGCATTCGATGATCAAGCGATACGTGCCGCGCTTTCCGATTGCAGGCTGGAAGGATTCGTGGACCGGCTGGACGAGGCAGGGAACTGGTCCATGACCATGAGTGTCGGCGAACAGCAGCGGCTCGCCGTGGCGCGCGCGCTGCTACACCGTCCCGAGTGGCTGTTCCTGGACGAAGCGACGTCGGCGCTCGATGACAAGCTTGAGCGAGAGCTCTACGAGCTGTTGCGCGCTCGCCTCCCAGAATCCACCCTGATAAGCATCGCGCACCGCCCGGCCGTGTCGGGCTACCACACCCGACGGCTGGAGGTCGTGACCGAGGGAACGGTCTCCCGACTGATTACAGCTTGACGCGAAATCAGTCGCCGTGCCGACCGCGGGGTCGGTCTATTCGCCGATCTGCAAGGTCATCGATTCCGGTCCTTCGACGGCCCCGCCGGCAATCTCGGCCGGCGTCGCCTTCCGGACGTTGCGGACCTTGCAAGCGAATTTGACTGCCACGCCGGCATAGGGGTGATTGCCGTCCAGGACGACCTTGCCCTCGGCGATATCCGTGACCCGATAGATGACCGGGTCACCGGCATCGCCAGTCATCCCATCGCCGGGGACACCCTCGAACCGCATGCCGACTTCGAGCGGGTCGGGAAACCGCGCGCGCTCCTCGATCTTCAGCAGGGATTCATCGTAGTCCCCGAAGGCGTCTTCGGGTTCGAGGCGCAGATCCACTTGCGCGCCGACCGGCTTGCCTTCGAGCGCGGCCTCGACGGCGGGCAGCAGATCGTCGTAACCGCCGTGCAGGTAGCTCACCGGCTGGTCCGACCGCTCCAGCACGTTGCCCCAAAGGTCGGACAGCTCGATGTCGAGCGCCACGACCGTGTCCTTCGCGATCTTCACTCGCGCAACCCGCGAACGAGCTCGAGCACCTCCTCGGCATGCCCGCGCGGCGTGACGCCGTACAGGGCATGGCGCACGATGCCCTTCTTGTCGATCACGAATGTCGAGCGCACCACGCAGCTACGCCGCTGGCCGTCGGCGTCCGGATCGCGCCAGACGCCGTACTTGCGGCAGACCTCGCCCTCCGAATCGGCGAGCAGCGTGATCGCAAGCCCGTTCTCGTCGCGGAACTCGGCGTGCGTGATGCAGTCGTCGCAGGACACGCCCATCACCACGCAATCCTCCGCCGCATACTGATCCTCGTGGTCGCTGAATTCGATCGCCATGAGGGTGCACGCCGGCGTACCGTCCTTGGCGTAGAAGTAGAGCACCACGTTCTTGCGACCTTTGAGCTTCGCGAGGCTCACGGTCTCCATGTCGGCATCCGGCAGGGAGAACAGCGGTGCGGCTTGTCCGGGCTCGAGCATGCGTCGCGACCTGTGAAGTCGCGGCGATTCTAAACCAGTTTCGCAATACGTAAAGATGCGCGGCCTCCTATAATTTCGCGATGCGACATCCGTTGCTCGGCGGGCTTTCGCCGCGCGCCTTCCTCGCCCGTCACTGGCAACGCCGACCCCTGGTGGTGCGCCGGGCGATCCCCGACTTTGAAGATCCCGTCACACAATCCGGACTCTTCCGGCTCGCCGCTCGCGACAATGCCGAATCGCGCCTGGTGACGCGTTCCGCGCGGAAGTGGACGCTGGCGGAGGGGCCGTTCTCGCGGAGAACGCTGGCATCCATGCCGGATTCCCGCTGGACCCTGCTCGTGCAGGGTGTGAATCACTTCGTACCGGCAGTCGATGCTCTGATGCGGCAGTTCGCCTTCGCGTCCTATGCGCGGCTCGACGACGTCATGGTGAGCTACGCCGCGGACGGGGGCGGAGTCGGACCGCACGTCGATTCTTACGACGTCTTCCTCGTGCAAGGCCGGGGCCGGCGCCGCTGGCGGATCGGGCGTCCGCGCCCGTATCGGCTCGACACGCATGCGCCGCTCAAGATACTGGCCGACTTCCGGCCCGAGCAGGAGTGGGTGCTCGAGGCGGGGGATCTCCTCTACGTCCCGCCCGGCTGGGCGCACGAAGGTACGGCTCTCGAACCGTGTCTGACCTACTCGATCGGATTTCGCGCACCGACCGCGCAGGAGCTCACCGTCGGGTTCCTGCAGTTTCTGGAAGATCGCGTGAGGCGCCGCGGCAGATATTCCGATCCGGGGCTGAAGCCGCAGCGCCATCCTGCCCGCTTGGGCAATGCGCTGCTCGATCGATATGCGCGCATGCTGGGTGGCCTGCCTGGTGCGCGACGCGACATCGGAGAATTCCTGGGCTGTCACCTCAGCGAGCCGAAATCCCACGTTCGATTCGACCGGCGGGGGCGACCACTCGGGTTGAGCGCGTTCACGCGTTCGTTCGCGCGGCGCGGCATGCGTCCGGGAGCTGCAACGATCATGCTCTACCGCGGAAAGCGATTCTTCGTGAATGGCGAATCCTTCACGGTCCGCGAAGACCGCGCCCTGCTCGCCCGACTGGCCGACCGCCGCAAGCTCGAACCGGGACTTTTGCCCGCTGAAAGTACCGCGCGGCTGCTTTACACTTGGTACCTGTCCGGATACTTCGAGCTGGGAGGCACCGATGAATGACACTCTCGCCCACCTCGTCCCGCAGCCCGCACGCCGCGTCATCACAGTGCGCAGCGAGTATCTCGCCGCCTTCGACGAGCTCGTCGCGCACGTTCGCCGCGAGCTGCGGATCTTCGATCCCGATCTGGCGCAGCTCGATCTCAACTCGCCTGACCGCATCGAAAGCCTGCGCAGATTTCTCAATTCGAATCGCGACAGTCGCCTCTACATCGCTGTACACGATCCCGATCATCTGGCGCACCGCGTGCCGCGCATGATGGATCTGCTGGCGCAGCTCAGCACGAATATCGCCGTGCATCGCACCGTGGACGATGCCGCCCGGGCCCAGGACTGCTTCGTGCTCGTCGATGCCGAGCACGTGATCCGGCGGCCGGTGGCCACCCAATCGCGCGGCGTCGTGCTCACCGAGGATCAGAAGGAAGCGCGCGCCATGCGCGAGCGCTTCGACGAAATCTGGCAGAGCTCCGTGCCCGCGGTTTCCGCGACCAAGCTCGGGCTGTGAAGCGGTAGGAACTCTACACCACAGACCGCCAGCCGAAGCCGTCCTCCTGGCTGGCGACGCCGATCCAGTCCGGATCGCAGTTCAAGGCGTCCGCCAGTGCCTTCCGAGCGAGGTCCGGCGTGTTGTTTTCCCGCGAGAGATGTGCGGCGACGATGTGCTGCAGACCACGCGTGTCCAGCGCTTCGAGCAGTTGCGCGGCAACGTCGTTCGCGAGGTGTCCGAATGCGCCGCCGATCCGTGTCTTCAGCCAGGCAGGATACGCCCCGGCCGCGAGCATGCGTGCGTCGTGATTACACTCCAGCACGATCGCCTGGCACCCGGTCAGCATCGCCTCGATGTGCGGCGTCGAGGTGCCGGTGTCGGTCAGCACGCCGACCCGTCTGGCACCGTCGGAGAACACGAACTGTGCCGGCTCACGCGCATCGTGAGGCACCGGAAATGGCAGGATCTCGACGCTGCCGATCACGAATGGCGCGTGGCTGTCGATGATATGCACCGTCTCGTCAGGCTGTGCGCCGTCTGCGATGGCACGCCAGGTGCCGTGTGTCAGCCACACTGTCGCTCCGTGTCGGCCGGCGAACGCCAGTGCGCCGTCGGCGTGGTCGCTGTGCTCATGGGTGACGAGGACGGCCTCGATGTCGCCCGGCGCGACATCGAGGCGAGCGAGGCGCCGTTCCGTCTCGCGCAGTGCCAGTCCGCAGTCCAGCATGAGCCGCGTGCCGCCGGACTCGACGACCAGCGAGTTGCCTCGGCTTCCACTCGCCAGGGAGGCGAACCGCATGCGCCGGGCCGGGCGCCTACTTGAGCTGGTTGTAGAGCAGGCTCAGGATCTTCTTCGACGTGTCGGATGTATCCGGGGCGCCGTCCTTGGCCAGCACCTTGACCTCGCTGGAGTCGCCCTTGGCGTCCGTGATCTGAACCTGATACTGCGGCAGCTTGGACACGTCGACCACCGGATCCTTGCGCCAGAACGCCAGCTTCGAGAGAAATCCCTCCGACCCCTTGGTGCCGCCGTCCGCGTCGGGATCGATGTAGCGAACGAAGTACAGCCCCTTCGAGCGATCGCGGTCCTCGACCGTGAAACCCGATCGGTCGAGCGCCACCCCGACCCGCCGCCACGCGCGGTCGAACGGCTCGGAAAGCTCGAGTGCCCCCGTCGGTCCGCTGCCGCCGTTGACGAGCTTGGCTCGATCTTCGGGTCGTCCTCCGCTCGCCACAATCGACTTGGCCCGCTCTTCTTCGACACCGAGGCGCACCATGAGACGGCTGAGGAACTCGGCCTCGAGCGTCGGATCGGGCGGACGCGGCATCCACTTGGAGCTGTCCGTCTCCTTCGTGACCCCGGACCCGGTCAACTCTTCCACCATGCCGCGATGCGTGATGAAGATCTCCACCGTGTCCGGCGTCTTGCTGCGCTCCATCCGCGTGCGAAACTTGTCGCGCTCGCCCGTGGAGTACATTCCGTCGACAACCTTGCCCAGGACATTGCGGATGGGATCGTCCGGAATCTTGGCGCGGTTCTCCGCCCAGTCCGTCTCCATCACTCCGGCCTCGGGGTTGTCGATCCGGAGAATGAAACCGTTCTCCTGCCAGAACTCCCGCACGACGGGCCAGAGCTTGTCGGGATCGCCCTTGACGACGAGATACCGCTCGCTGCCGGCGCGCTCCATGCGCACCGAGTCGGAACTCGGCAGCACGTCGGTCTTGCCGGTGCGAACCTGTCCCGTTCGCTCCTGGTTGTATTGGGAGTACGTTGCCGTGCTGCTCGTGGGCAGGTCGGGAACGGCATAGCGATTATCGCTCCCGGGCCGCGTGAGATCGGGCGGGACCTCGAGCGGCGGAAGCTTGGTCGCGGATTTGTACTCGATCGACTTGCCGTCGAACAAGCTGTTCCAGCTGCAGCCTGCGATTGCGAATGGCAGCAGCGCCGCGACCAGCACGTGCCGCTTGATTCCCCACTTGCTCATGCTCCTCGTCCCTCCACGATTCGCAGCCCGGCTGTTGGTATTGTGATGCCGGCCTCTCTCAGAGCCTCCCTTACTACGTCATGATACTGCGTTGCCAAAGGCGTGAGCGGCAATCTGATGCCGCCCTCGATGTGGCCCATTTCCCGGAGCGCCCACTTTACCGGAATCGGGTTCGCCTCCACGAACAGCCGCCGATGCAGGCCGAGCAGGCCCATGTTGATCCGCCGGGCCTCCACCACCTTGCCTGCGAGCGCGGCGGCGCACATGTCGTGCATCTGGCGCGGCGCGACATTGGCCGTCACCGAGATGACCCCGTGCCCGCCGAGAAGAATGAGCGCGAGTCCCGTCGAATCCTCGCCGCTGTAGATCGCAAAACCCTGCGGCGCACGCTTGATGAGATCGGTCGCGCGCTCGATGTTCCCCGTCGCGTCCTTGATCCCCACCACGTTGTGGATCTCGGCAAGGCGCAGCGCGGTGTCGTTCCCGAGGTCCGCGACGGTCCGGCCAGGAACGTTGTAGAGGATATTCGGAATATCGACCGCCTCGGCGATCGCGCGGAAGTGCCGGTAGAGGCCCTCCTGCGTCGGCTTGTTGTAGTACGGCACCACCGAAAGGCAGGCTGCCGCGCCTGCTTTGTGCGCGGCCTCGGTGAGCTCGATCGCTTCGGCGGTCGAATTCGCGCCGGTTCCTGCAACCACGGGGACGCGCCCATGCGCATGCTCGACCGCGATGCGGATCAACTCCGTGTGCTCGTCGATATCGACCGTCGGAGACTCGCCGGTCGTGCCGACGACGACGATACCGTCCGTGCCCTCGCCTACATGCCAGTCGATCAGCGATCGGAAACGCCCGATATCGAGGCGACCGTCTTCGTGCATCGGCGTTACGACGGCGACGAGGCTACCCGTGATCATGTGCTTTCCCGTTGTATCGAAACTCAAATTTTACCGCCTTTGACACCCGGGCACCCGACTTTCAGGGCAAAAAAACCGCCTCCGGGGCGGCCCGCGCAGCGCAAAGCCGCTGAATCGCCGCCGGCTTGGGAATCGACACCACTCCCTGCTCGAAAGCGACGGGCGTCAGCGCACCGGCAATCAGATCGAGCAGCTCACCTGGAGCAAGCAGGAACTCGGGATTGGACGGCCGACCAAACCGCTGGTTCCCCTGCATGAACGTCTCGTAGATCAGGAGCCCACCCGGTCGCAACGCGCCGCAGAGGTGCGGAAAAAGCGGCCGGCTCAAGTAGTTGGCGACGACTACCGCGTCGAACTCGGCATGCCCGAACGGCCAGGGCGCGCCTTCGAGATCGGCAATCCGCGTCTCCACGCCGGAT
>JBAVOG010000437.1:0-2190 GCA_049691875.1 Burkholderiales bacterium
GTCCTGGTGCGGATGGTCGCGCGACTCTGCAATTTTGTATGGGATGTCGTGGATTGCGATGATGCCGTAGAATAGCACCACGACGACAAACAGCAGCAGAAACAGCGCGAAATAATTGAGGAAGGGATCGCCCATGATGACCGCCGGCTCTGTTCTGAAAATCTAGACGAAGTAGGCGAGCTTAGGCAAACCTTGATATATCGCAAAACATCATACATCGTCTTGCTATCGTTGCCAAATTGGGGCCGTCAATGTTCGATTGGATCATTGATCCGTTCTTCGCATTGCTGAAATCCATACCGGCCTTGTTGACCGATGAAGGATCGGCGAACTTCCTGCTCACCAGAGCCATGCTTGGGTTGCTGCTGGTCGTGTTGATCTTATACATGATCGCGATGCGGCCGTTCCGCTCTGCTGTCGCGCGTTGTATGAAGAGAATATCTAGCTGGATCATCCGCAGTCCGTGAACTTGCGGACCTATCTGGACATCTTAGATGGGGTAACGGGCCTGCCGCCAGCGGCAGTGGTCCTTAGCCGGCGGATAAGGAGTCGTCCCTCAGATTGATGGTGTCAAAGCAACGGAGTCGGGCATAGCCAGCTCCAAGCATCATCGAGGGACGACCATGAACTATTATGCAGGAATCGACGTGTCTTTGGAAGCTTCGCACGTGTGTGTGATCGACGGGAGCGGCAAGATCGTAAGGGAAGCGAGGATTGTGAGCGAGCCCGAAGCGCTGGTCGCCTGGCTTAGTTCGGTGGCGGAGCTGACGCGGATTGGACTGGAGGCGGGGCCGTTATCGCAGTGGCTCTACGCGGCGATGCGCGATGCAGGACTTGCGGTTGAGCTTTTGGAGACGCGGCACGTGCGCAACGCTTTCAAGATTATGCCGGTGAAGACGGATCGCAAGGATGCGCAGGGCATTGCCGAACTGATGCGACTGGGCTGGTTTCGCCCGGTCCATTGCAAGTCGATGGAAGCACAAGAGACACGCGCGATGCTGACCGCGCGCAAGCTCGTGCAGAAGGCGCTGCATGAGGTCGAGATGAGCCTTCGCGGTGTTCTGCGCGGCTTCGGGCTCAAGATTGGCAAGGTTGCGCCGACACAATTTGAAGCGCGTATCCGCGAACTTGTCGAAGGCCATCCGATTCTGGAAGTGATCGCGACCGCGATGCTTGCGGTGCGTGCTACGCTGCGGCGCGAGTTAAACGGGTTCGAGAAGTGGCTGCGTGTCATGGCGCGCAGCGATATGCGCGCAAGGCTTTTGATGTCCGTGCCGGGCGTCGGCACTATCGTGGCATTGACCTATGCGGCGGCGATCGACGACCCCGCACGGTTCACCTCTTCGAAAACCGTCGGGGCCCATTTTGGTCTGACGCCGACTCGATACCAATCGGGCGAAACCGACCGCGCCGGTCGCATCTCCAAAATCGGCGACGCCTCGGTGCGCGCGACGCTTTACGAAAGCGCCCACATCATTATTACCCGACCAATCAAGGGCTGCACGGCTCTCAAGAGCTGGGCGATGCGGATTGCTAAGCGGGCCGGCATGAAGAAAGCGAAGGTGGCGCTCGCCCGCAAGCTCGCCGTCATCATGCATCGGATGCTCGTCAATGGCACGACGTTCACGACCCAGCCAGCGTAGCACCGTGCTCGGCACCATCAAGGACAAGCCTTCGGTGGCCAAGTGGCCATCCTTGACGGCGCCTGCGCGCGACGCTCCACAAGTCTCAGGTCGGGACGAAGGAATAGCCGCCGCCGCGGTCGAACAAAGGAATGTGACCTCAGGAGAAGGATAAACGACGAGGGCTTTCGGGCGGCATGCACCAGCCTCCTGAAGCGAAGTCCCGACGCCGGGACGATGGATCAGGTCAGGCCGCAATTCGGGTCGTGGCAACAGACCACGCTCACCCTAGATTGGCCGACCTGTCCTCTTCGAACCCCATCAGGTGGCGGCCGTCGCGCCGACCCCGGACAGAAGCAAGGCCCCGGCGAAAGGATGTCGAAAGTGGAAAAATGGATAGACAAACACCGGCCCGTAACAGAAGCCTGAATTTCTCATTCTAAGAAGCGCATCGGGGCTCCGAATCAGCGAAAGTCGTTGTGCTGCAGCGACTTTGAGCCGCTGGAAAGGAACCCCGATGCCGACAGACTGTAGCGCAGAACGGTTCGATTTTGGAACCGTGGAAGGT
>JBAVOG010000438.1:0-2943 GCA_049691875.1 Burkholderiales bacterium
CAACTGCAGGCCACCCTTCATGCGGCGCACGCCTCCATGCGGTGGGTCGCGCGGCTCACTTCGGTGCGTAATAGTGCTGTTCGAGCAGGATGCAGCCGCCGTCGGACTTGAAGGGCCCATGGGCAACGCCGGGCGGCCGGCACGCATAGGTCGGGCCGGTGAATTTCTCGCCGCCGTTCCCCTTCGCGTCGTTGCCCACGATCAGGTCGCCCGAGAGCATGAACACCTCTTCCCAGTATTCGTGCACGAACGGCACCGTGCTGAACGCGCCGGGATCGATGCGCAGCAGCCGCGCGCGACTGCCATGGCCCTTTTTCTCGTCGAGCGTGCCCGCGAGGATCTTCTCGAAGAAGCCGGGCGGGTAGCCCGGCACCGGATGAAATCCCTCCTTCATGCTGACCGCGGTGAATTCGAGATGGGGCTTGCGTTCACTCATGATTGATTGCTCCTTTCCTATGCCTCGACAGGCAGGGATTCGATGCGATACGAATGCGTGATCTTGCGCCCGAGCACCGGGTCGTCGAGCTCGATGTCGAATTGCGACGCCGGGCGCACGCCGCCATGCACCGCGTGCGTTCCGCCGAACATCGCGGTTCCCGGCGGCAGGGCGGATCTTCCGGTGTAGAGGCGCGTGAGCTCCTCCGGATGCCGCATCCCGGCGACCGCACCTTCCTGATACAACGTGCGCTTTCCGTCGATGTGCGCCCAGGACCGCAGGACGAGCCGGTCCCAGTGCGGCGCGACGTCCTCGTAGTGCCACACTTCCCGCCCGATCACCTTCGCGCACATCTGCTTCGAGACCGTGACGTCGACGGCCTCGACCTTGCGGTCGGTGTGGTCGGAGCCGACGCCGACCCACGATCCGTCGACGAGGCTCAGCATCACGAACTCGACCTCGCCGCTCGAATCGCCGCCGACGACCTGTATCGCCTCGGCAGTGGTGAGCAGCGACGCAGCAACGCGGTAGAAGATCGGCGTGCGGCTCGGTCGCTTGACGCCGATCTCTTCCAGCTCCCGGATGTGCTTCTCCACCGCAGCGGCATCGCGGCCGGTCCAGCCGGCGATGACGAGATTCTCGATCTCGCCATCGCCGGACGAGACCGCGTCGCCCCTGCGGCGGCTCAGTGCCAGTTTGACTGCCATCTTCTCGACCCTCCGGCCGCTCATTTCGGCGCTGCGTAGGTCTCGAGCAGCGTCCACTTGCCGTTCTGCGCCTCCTGGACGTACACCGGCTTCAGCGCATCGTGATCCGCGCCGAACGAGATCGGCCCTTCGAGTGCCGGGTAATCCTTCATGCCCTGGATCGCATCGCGGATCGCGGTCCGTTCCGCGGCGAGCTTGGACGGGTCGCCGGTCACCTTCGCCTCCTTCATCGCCCAGGCGTAGAAGAGCACGATGTCGTACGTCGCCGCGTCGAACTGCGCAGGCGCCGTCCGCTCGGCGTTCGCGGCCTTCGCGCGCTTCTCGAACTCGGCGGTGAACTTCTTGGTCCGATCGTTAAGGTCCGCGAAGAAGGTGGACGGAATCGTCGTGCCGTCTCCGGCTGCTCCCATGCGCGTCGGGAGGTCGGGGTCGTTGATCGTCGAGCCCGCCACGAGCCGCGACTTGAGACCCTGCCGGCGCATTTCCTGCGCGAGCTTGATGGCCGCTTCCGGCGGTGCGCCGACGCCGACGAGGTCCGTCGGAGTCGCCTTCAGCTGCGCGACCTGCGCGGACATGTCGAATGCGGAGAGCTTGAAGTCCACCGAGAGCTTGACGTCCACGCCCGCCTGCTTCATCACGCCGGGGAGCACTTTCTCGCCCATCGCGCGCGAGATCGTGTCGTCGTTCGCATAGGCGACCGCCCCGGTGGCCATCGGCATGCCCTTCGTCTTGAGCGCGCTCATCACGCGGGAGAACATGTAGCCCTCGTTCGAAGTGTTGCGGAAGGCGTACTTGAAGTTCGCAACCAGCTTCGGCGCCGAGGAGGCCATCGACATGATCATCACGCCGCTCCGGTCGGCGGCGGGCGCGGCGACCTGCATCTGTCCGGAGCTGAACGGCCCGATGATCGCGAGCACCTTGTCGTCCTCGGCGAACTTGCGCAGCCCCACGACCGTCTGGCCGGGATTGCCCGCGGTGTCGAACGCAATGTAGCGGAGCTTCTTGCCGTTCACGCCGCCGGCCGCGTTGATCTCGTCGACCGCCATCTTCGCGGCGATCTCGTTCGAGCGCGACAGGCTGACGAACGGCCCGGTCTCCGCGGTGAGATAGCCGAGCAAGAGCTCGCTCTGGGCCATCGCGCCCGTCGAGATGGCCAGGCCCGCGACGGTCAGGGCGGCAGCCGCGAGTTGCATGATTCCCCTGTGCTTCATTGTCGACTCCTCTTTCTCGTTGGCCCGTTGGCGGGGGCGCGGGCCTCGACCCCTTGGCCGGCAATCACGCCGGCCCCTGCAAGACTCTTTGTGGCGTGTGCGACGCTGGTGTGCCGCCGCCCGCGCCGAGATAGGCATCGCGGAGCCGGTCGTCGGCCGCGAGCTCGTCCGGCCGCCCTTCGAGCACGAACCGGCCCAGCTCCATCACGTATGCGCGCCGCGCGATCTCGAGCGCTTTGCGCGTATTCTGCTCGACCAGCAGGATCGTCAGGCCCTCGCGGTTCAGGTCCGTGAGGAGCCGGAAGAGCTCGCCCACGAGCCGCGGGCTCAAGCCGAGCGACGGCTCGTCGAGCATCAGTAGCCGGGGCTTCGCGAGCAGTCCGCGACCGATCGCGAGCATCTGCTGTTCGCCGCCCGAAAGCACCGACCCGCGCATGCGGCGGCGTGCGGCGAGATTCGGAAAGCGCTCGTAGATCGCATCGATCTCCGCGCGCAGTGCGCCGCGATCGCGCCGTCCCCACGCGCCCATGAGCAGGTTCTCTTCGATCGAAAGGCCCATTACGATTCGCCGACCCTCCGGCACCAGGAC
>JBAVOG010000439.1:0-2090 GCA_049691875.1 Burkholderiales bacterium
GTCCCGGCCGGGGCGACCATGCCCAGCCATGCGGTCGACTCGAATCCCGGAAAGCCCAGCTCCGCGATGGTGGGCATGTCGGGTAGCGCGACCGTGCGAACGCTGCTCGTGGAACCCAGCGCGCGCAGCTTGCCGGCCCGAACTTGCGGCATGGCGGTCGCGGGCACGATGAATCCGGCCGCGACGTCGCCGGTAAGTATGCCCTGAATCACCTGCGGACTTCCCTTGTAGGGCACGTGCACGATGTCGATTCCGGCGGCCGACTTGAGCAGCTCCATCGTGAGATGCGACGCACTGCCGTTGCCGACCGATCCGAAGTTGTACTTCCCGGGGCTGGCCTTCACGATACGGATGAAGTCCGCGAGCGTCGCCGCGCCGAGCTTGGGGTCGACGACCAGCACGTTCGGGCTTTGCGCGACCAGCGTGATCGGCGCGAGCTCCTTGAACGGGTCGTAAGCCATCTTCTGCATCAGGACCGTGTTCACTGCGAGCGGGCCAGGAATCGAAAGCCCGATCGTGTAGCCGTCGGGATCGGCATTCGCGACCTGCGCCGTGCCGACCATTCCTCCGGCACCGGGCTTGTTCTCGACGACGACCGGCTGGCCAAGCGCCGGGGTGAGCTTTTCCGCAAGCATGCGGCCGACGAGATCCGGCGAGCTGCCGGGCGGGAACGGTACGATCATCCGTATCGGGCGCGAGGGCCACTTGTCCTGCGCGGCGGCCACGCCCGTGAGTGCGAACGCCAGGAACGCCGCCGTCAACAGCTTGTTCATGGATATCCTCCTCTGCACATATGCGATGCGGGGATTTGCGGCTTCAGGCGCGATCAAGCCCCAAGTAGACCCCATCGGCCGCCAATTGTGCCTGAAGCGCGGGGACGTCCACGCTGCGCGGCGCGACACCCGACGCGAGCGCAAGCGCGGCCGCAGTTCCCGCCGCTTCGCCCATGACGAAGCAGCCGCCGCTCACGCGCGCCGCCGATTGTCCTTGCGAGGTCATCGATGCGCAGCGGCCCGCGACGAGCAGGTTGTCGACACCGAGTGGCAGCAGCATCCGGTACGGAAGGTTATTGAACCCGCGCGACTCCGGTATCGGCGGCCAGTGCCATTCGACATCGCCCGCGACGTGGCGTTCCAGTGGCCAGCCATTCACGCCGATGGTGTCGGGAAAGCTCGCGCAGCCGAGAACGTCCGCACCGGTGAGCATGTACTCGCCTCGCACGCGACGGGTCTCGCGGACGCCGACCTGCGCCGCGATGTCGAGGACGTACGCGCGCTCGAAGCCCGGAACGCGTTTACGTAGAAAGCGGATGTATTCGGCGATCTGCCGGCGCCCCTCAATCTCACCCGCACTCCACTGCGCCGCATCGGTGCCATCCATCGCTGAGCCGTCCGGGTTGGCGATCTGCGTGACGTTGGCGCGCCACTCGACGGGATTCTTTTGCGGCCGCACGATCGCCCCACGCCGCCGAAAGCTGAAATCACCGGCGCGCGCGGCCTCGTCCATCAGGCGCGGGATCGCCTCCACCGCGTCGCGGGCGCGTGCGGGGTCGACGTTGTTCACGCGAAACATGAGCGTCGGGTAGAGCAGGGCGCCCGTCTCGTCCCCCTTGTCCCACGGGGCGCCCGACCAGGCTGCGAGGTCACCGTCGCCGGAAGCGTCGATGAAAAGACGTCCACGCACGGCGCGGCGCCCCGACTTCGTCTCGACGATGAGCGCGTCGATCTCGCGGGGGCTTTTCATCGCGACGCCTGCGCCGAGCGCATGAAAGAGCAGTGCCGCGCCCGATTCGAGCAGCAGACCGTCCGCCGCGCACTTGTAGGCCGACATGTCATAGGCCTGCGCATCGGTCTTGCCGAAGACGCGATGCGGCGCGTTCAATCCGCCGAGACGGTCGATGCGGTCGAGAATCTCGGTCGCGATGCCGTGGACGACGCGCTGAATCTCGCCATGCACATTGGCGAAGAGGCCGCAGAAATTCGTGACGCCGGCGGCAGTGCCCATCCCGCCGAGAAACCCGTAGCGCTCGACGAGCATCGTGCGCGCTCCGTGGCGCGCGGCGCACGCCGCGGCCGCGATGCCCGCCGGAC
>JBAVOG010000440.1:0-2379 GCA_049691875.1 Burkholderiales bacterium
GAACATTCCATTGCGGTCCTCGTTTTCCCGTTGTCTCCCAGACGTCAGTCAACGCAAGGACTGCGAGCACGAGCAGCAGGACTGCCCTGAGCCGGGCTACGCCGACGGGGCTTTTGTGGTGCGCTCTACCGGGGCGGCGAAGTGCCCCGAGAATTCACAGACCCGGACGAGCTCGGCCACGGAACGGACTTCCAACTTCTTCATCACCCGGCCGCGGTGCTGCTTGACGGTCTGCTCCGCGATGTCGAGGTCGGCGGCGATCTGCTTGTTCAGCCGACCCCTTATCACGTGCTCCATGATCTCGCGCTCGCGAGTGGAGAGCCGGACAACCAGCGCTCGCGACACGTCACGCTCGAGCACGCGGCTCCGTTCGGCGGCGTGGCGCTCCAGCGCCTTGCCGACCACGCCGATGAGAACGTCAGCGTCGACGGGCTTCGTCAGGAAGTCCACTGCCCCGAGCTTCATGGCGTCCACGCTCGTCGCCACGTCGCCGTGACCGGTGAGGAATACGATCGGCGGTGCGACGCCCTGGCTCCAGAGTTGCCGCTGGAGCTCGAGGCCGGACATGCCCGGCATCCGGATGTCGAGCAGGATGCACGCGACGTGCGCGACCGACTGGTGGTCGAGAAACTCGGTCGCCGATGCGTACGACTCCACGGTCCACCCGCCGGCCGCGAGCACGCGTACGAGGCCTTCGCGGACAGCCGGGTCGTCGTCGACCACGCACACCGTGGGCCCGGCAGCCGCCGTCTGTGCCACCTGTTTGCGAGCAATCCTGGCCACTGGCGCGGCGGCCTGCTGTACATCGCTCTCACTCGCCATGCCCCGGAGTTCGAAGCGGAAGGTGACGCCGCGATCGGGATTGGGTTCGACCCAGATCGTTCCACCGTGTGCCTGCACGATCGAGCGGCAGATCGAGAGTCCCAGCCCGATTCCGTCGCTTCGCGTCGTCCAGAACGGCTCGAAAATCGCCGCGACGTTCTCGCTCGCGATTCCTGCCCCGGAATCGCTCACCGAGGCGGTTACGCGGCCGCCGTCGCCGCGAGAAATGGAGAGGCGCAGCAGGCGGTCGTCCTGGGGGGATGCCTGCATTGCCGCGACGGCGTTGAGAATCAGGTTGAGCGCAACCTGCTCGATCTGCGCCCGGTCCGCCACGACCCAGCATCCCGGACCGAACTGCGTCTCGACGCGGATTCCCTGGCTGCCGAGTTCGCCTGCCAGCAGCTGCAGGACCTCGCCCAGCGATTCGGCGAGATCCACCAGCGCGCGCCCGGACTCGTCGTGTCGCAAGAGGGCGCGCATCGTTCTGATCGTCTCTGCCGCCCGCTTGTCGTCGCGGACGACGGCCTCGAGGATTGCCCGGACCGCTTCGGGAGTCAGCCCCTCGCGGTCGAGATAGCGCAGCCCGGCCTGCGCGTTGCTGAGGATCGCCGCCAGCGGCTGGTTTAGTTCGTGCGCGATTGCGGCAGTGAGCGCGCTGATGCGCATGACGCGGTCCGCGTGCCACAGCCGGCTGCGAAGCTGGTGCGTCTCCTGCTCCGACCGGGCGCGGGCCATGGCGCTCGCGAAGATCTCGCCGATGATCGTGAGGCGGGTGATCACCTCGGCAGGCGAGGATCGCGCACTGCGGAAGCCGGCGAACGAGATTGCACCGGCCACATGGCCGCCGACACGCAGCGGGATGGAGAGATGCGAGCGAAGCCCGATCTGCCTGACGCGCGCCGCGTAAGCCGCCGCCTCCGGCGGCAGCCCGTCTGGCAGGTTCGCCAAGGCGACGATCCGGCCGGCGCGAATCTCACCGACCAGCCACGGAAGGCCCACACCGAACGGGCCGCGTGGGAGCGGCTCGATTCCCCCAATCGCCGCCGAGCAGACAACATGCAAAATCCCGTCGGGAGCGAACTCGGTGTAGGTGCAGCGGTCGTAGTCCAGGAATTCGACGAGTTCTCCGAGCGAAGTCTCGATCTCTGCGACGATGCCGTCGTATGAAGCGTTCGCGAAGCGAACCGAGAGGTCGGCCACGAGGCGCTCGAACGCGTTCCGCTCGAGCCGCGCGGCGACAATGGCCTGCGCGTCATTCTCGCCACTAGCTCTCGACGGTGCCTTCGCTCCGCCCACCGATGACTCCTCTTTGCCGCAGGTTTGCGAAGTTAGTATGTGCTCAGCCAGGGATATTAGTCACCTCGGCCGTGCAGACTTGATCTCCACCGACGAGAGTCGCGGCATGCTGCACCGCAATATATGACTCGTGCACCTTGCCCAGCGTGCCCGGGAACGATTCTACATGCCGAAGCTCGTGGTCAGCCGAGCGTGCCAGGGGCCTCGGCCTGCACCACCCAGGCGATCGAGTCGAGCAGCGCCGCCGCATCCACCGGCTTG
>JBAVOG010000441.1:0-3807 GCA_049691875.1 Burkholderiales bacterium
GACCCCGCGCTCAGGCCCATCAGGATCACGGTGACGGTGATCAGGCTGATCGGGTGCGCCGGGTCGAGGAACAGGAAGCATGCGATGGCCCAGACGGTTCCGACCAGCGCCGATCCTGCGGCCGAGATCAATGCCCAACGCCCGATTCCGGGATTCGGTGGATTACGACGGGAAAACACTCCGATCTGCACGAAGCGGAGCGTGTTCACTGCGACCAGCGCGACGAGCCAGCCGATCAGCGACTGCCGCGGAGCAACGTCCCACAGGATGTAAGCCAGGATCCCGGCCACGACGAAGAGCGTCACGATCGACCCCGGCGCCTGGCGGTAGAGATAGCGCACGAGTTCCCCGGTGACGTCGTTGCGGAACGCGACTGTACGCGGCGCTGCCGCGGTCATCCCGGATGTGGCCATAGCTCCACTCCCCATTGGGTGGTTTCTCCGGCAGGCCCGGGCGGCGTAGGCCAACCCTTGAACGAATCGGAGGCCGATCGGAGCCTAAGCCTTTCAGGGAGGCGATGCCATAGCCCGAACGTTTAGATCGCTACGCGCCGGAACAGGCCGTTCCCGGCCAGCCGGACGACGCCGGGGAGGGCCCGAGCGCCCCACGGTCGGGCGTCGCGCGCTAAGATCCAGTCACACAACGACAGCAAGAGGTATAGCCGGATGAAGATCCTGGTCGTGGACGATCACCCGATGATGGCGGACGCCATTCGTCAGGCGCTTCTCTCGCTCGAGCGCGAGGCCGAGGTGGTGTGCGTGGGCGACCTCGCCAGCGCCCTCTCCGCGACTCGTGACGACGCCGGATTCGAGCTCGCGCTGCTGGATCTCGGGTTGCCGGATTGCGCAGGGCCGGACGGGCTGGCCCGGCTGCGCGACGAGCGGCCGTATCTCCCGGTGGTGGTCGTCTCCGGCGCGAGCGACCCGGATACCATCGTCGCTTCGCTGGACCTGGGCGCGATGGGATTCATCCCGAAGACCTCGTCGCGCGACGTGCTCCTCAACGCGGTCCGGCTCGTCGCCTCCGGCGGCATCTACGTCCCGATGGAGGCGCTCAAGTCGCGTGCCGCGAAGGAAGCGATCACGGCAGAAAAACCGAAGTCCGCCGTCACCTCGGATGCAACGTCCGATTCTTCGGGTGTTGCGAAGACCGCTCCCGCCGACCTCGGGCTGACGCCGCGACAGGCCGCTGTCCTCTCGCTCCTGCTCAAAGGGCTGCCGAACAAGCTCATCGCCCGCAAGCTGGACATCGCGGAAAACACGGTTAAGGTTCACGTGAGCGCCGTCCTGCAGGCGCTCAACGTCAGCACCCGCACCCAGGCATTGATCGCAGCGACACGACTCGGGCTACACCTCGACATGTAGCGCCTGCGGCCGGCAGGACACGATCTTCAGCGCAGCCGGCGCCGAGGCGCGGATCGCTGCACGGGGCTCACTCTGCGACCCGCGCATCCGATCCGCGACCGCGCGCTCATTTCTCCTTCGGCATGAGCAGGTTGAGGACCATAGCCAGCAGGATGCCCATGACGATGCCGTCGCTGACCAGGATCCGGAGCGCCGGCTCGATCGCATTGAAGGTGCCGGGAGGCGCCGCCTGGATGCCGAGCCCGACGCCGAGCGAAGCGGCGAGGATCACAGCGTCGCGACGCGTCGCCAGGTTGCGGCCGATGATGTCCACGCCGACCGAGGCGACCATGCCGAACATGAACAGCAGCACGCCGCCCAGCACCGCATTCGGCATGAGCGCAATGATTGCGCCGACCTTGGGCAACATCGCCATCAGAATCAGGAACGCCCCGCCGAACGCCACCACGAATCGGCTGCCGACGCCCGTGAGCGAAATGACGCCGATGTTCTGCGAGTAAGAGGTGAGCGCCATGCCACCGAAGAGCGCCGAAATCGTCGATCCGATGCCGTCGTTTGCCACAGCGCCCCGGATGCGCCAGTCTTCCGGCGGCACGCCGCAGATGCGTGTCACCGCGAGCGTGTGGCCGGTGGTCTCGACCGCCGTTGCGAAGAAGCACACGATGACCGTGATCACGCCGATCAGGCCCGGCCACTCGAGACCGCCGTACGGAAAGGGCGAGGGCACGGCAACCCAGCCCGCGTTGTAGACGGTGTCGAGATTGATCAGACCGAACGCGGCCGCGACGAGGTACCCGATCACCATCGTCAGGAACAGCGAGAGCGCCTTGACGAACCCTTTCGCGAACCGGTTGATGACGATGATCAGGACGATCATGAGCGCGGCGAGCCCCAGCGTCAGGGGCTTTCCGAATGCCGGAGAATTCGCGCCCGAGGCGACGCTGATCCCGATCTTCATGAGGCCGGTGCCGATGAGCAGAATGGTCGTGCCGGTCACGATCGGCGGGAAGAATCGCTGCAGCTTGCCGATCAGCGGGCTCCACGCGAACTGCACGAGGCCGCCGATCATCAGCGCAGTCATTGCCGCCGCGAGGCTCACTTCCTTGGAGATGGCGACGATCGGGCCGATGAAGATGTAGAAGACCCCCATCACGATCGGGAGCCGTGGCCCGATGAATCCGACGCCGAGCGACGAAACCATCGTTGCGATGCCGCACCCGATCATCGTTCCCGACACCATCGCGATGCGCGTCCCTTCGGGCAGGTTCAGGAGGCGTGCCACGATCAGCGGGCCGCCCACCATCGCGGTGAACATCACCAGGACGTGCTGGATGCCGAAGAGCGTGGTCTTGACCGGCCCGGGGTAGTCGTTGAGCTGATAGTCGAGCTTGGCGAACCCGCGGTCGCCGTGATCCGCATGCCCGGCCGCTCCCGGTGCTGCCGCTTCTGGCGCGTGTGCGCTCATTGTGTCCCCTCCCCTCCAGATCGCGCTCGACCGGAGCGCGGCGGTATGACGCCTATTTGCCTTCCACGAACGCCCTCCAACCTCCAAGTTCCGTGATGTCCCGCGCGCCCTGCGTGGCATATGCCTCGCACAGGAATCCGCGTACCTCGCGGCCGTCCTCGAGCGCGATCGTGCCGATGCCGAGCGGCGCGGGAATGCCGTCGACGAAGCTGCCGAAGCGCTCGGCGGTCAATTCCCATACCTCGACGGCGATCGCGGCCCCCCGATCCGATCGCACCATTCCGGGCCGCGGCGGCGCGAAATCGGTGAGTGCATAGAGGCGGTAGTGCGGAGCGGTGCGGCACACGCGCACGAGACGCGCCCCGCGCTCCGTCAGCTGATGATTCAGTGGCAGGCCCGCCATGTGCGCGCCGCAGACTGCGATGCGAACGGTGCGCTTTGCATCATCCGTGACGATCGAACGGACGGGGCGTGGCGCCGGGAGCTCGCGCCGCGTCGCACCCATCGTCGTGACCGCTGCGCGGTGCGCGGCGTCTCCGAGCACGCACAGGGCGCCGTCGCGAAACGGCGGTGCGACGAGCGTGACCCCGAATGGCAGGCCGTCGCGCTGGAACCCCGCCGGAACGGCGATCGCGCAGAGATCGAGCAGGTTGAGAAAGTTCGTGTAGTAGCCGAGGTTGCTGTTCAGGCGGATCGGATCGGCCTCGACTTCGTCGATCCGATAGATCGTTCCGGCGGTCGGCGTCATGACGATGTCGACCGTGTCCCAGACCGGGGCGGTCGCGCGGCGCAGCGCTTTCAGGCGATAGTAGGCGTCGAACGTGTCGATGGCCGAGAACTTCACCGCATTACCGATGATCGCCCGGGTTGTCGGATGGAGGGCATCCGGGTGCTGCTCGATGAACTCGCGGATGGCGACGTAGCGCTCCGCGACCCACGGACCCTCGTAGAGCAGGCGCGCAGCGGCGAGGAACGGCT
>JBAVOG010000442.1:0-2145 GCA_049691875.1 Burkholderiales bacterium
CTAGGGATATTGCGCCCCCGGACCGAACACGTGGCAGTGCGCATCCACCGTCCCCGCGGGGAGCTCGAACTGCGGCTTGGACGGGCCGGCATACCAGTCGAGCCAGCCGGGAGTCTTCTGAAATTCCATGGAGAGCGTCTCTCGAAAACCTATCTCAAAATATGAATGCCCTCGCGAACGAGGGGATATACGAGGGGCTTGCCCCTTGTTCGTTCGGGGATATACAAGGGGGATTCCCCCCTTGTTCGTGCGCCCGCTTTTGCATGAAGAACGATGGCCGCAATTTCGAGATAGCATTCAATCGATGTACTTGAGTCCGGCTTTCTCGAGCGGCTCGCGCATCTTGTACATGTCCAGTCCGAGCGCGCCCGCGGCCAGCTTGGCGCGCTTCTCGGCCTCGTTGGCTTCGCGCGCCTCGGACGCATCGGCGGCCTGCATCGCCGTCGCAGCAGGAACGACGACGACTCCGTCGGCATCGGCAACGATCACATCGCCGGGGTTGACCAGCGCGCCCGCGCACACCACCGGAACGTTCACCGATCCGATCGTCGCCTTGACCGTGCCCTTGGCGCTGATCGCGCGGCTGAAGACCGGGAAATCCATCTCGGTCAGGTCCTTCACGTCACGCACCCCGCCGTCGATGACGAGTCCCAGCGCCCCCCGGGCACGGAAGCTGGTGGCGAGCAGGTCGCCGAAGAAGCCGTCGTCGTTTTCGGTGGTGCAGGCCGCCACGACCACGTCACCCGGCTGCAGTTGCTCGGCCGCCACGTGGAGCATCCAGTTGTCGCCCGGCTGCAGCAGCACCGTGACGGCGGGGCCGCAGACGTGCGCACCAGTGTAGATCGGCCGCATATACGTTTTCATCAGTCCGACGCGGCCCATGGCCTCGTGGATGGACGCCACGCCGAAGCGGGACAGCTTCTCGATCGCCGCCTTGTCGGCGCGCACGATCTTGCGTTTGACGATGCCGATGTTGTACATGGCCACGTTCACCTGCCTTTCGCTTTGAGTGCCGCGTCGAGCCGCGGGTAGACCCGGCGCGCGTTGCCTTCGTAAATCTGGTGGCGCGCGTCGGGGTTGACGCTCGCCGCTTCGATATAGCGCTTGGTGTCGTCGAAATTATGGCCGGTCTCGGGGTCGACGCCGCGCACCGCGCCGAGCATCTCGCTGGCAAAGAGGATGTTGTCGACCGGGATCACACGGGTCAGCAGATCGATGCCCGGCTGATGATAGACGCAGGTGTCGAAGAAGATGTTCTTCAGCAGATGGTCCTTCAGGAGCGGCTTCTTGAGCTCCTGCGCCAGGCCGCGGAAGCGGCCCCAGTGGTAGGGCACCGCACCCCCGCCGTGCGGAATGATGAAGCGCAGCTTCGGAAAGCGCTCGAACAGGTCGCTGGTCAGGCACTGCATGAAGGCCGTCGTATCGGCGTTCAGGTAATGCGCGCCTGTGGTGTGAAAGCAGGGGTTGCAGCTCGTGCTCACGTGCACCATCGCCGGAATGTCGTACTCGACCATCTTTTCGTAGATCGGGTACCAGTGGGGATCGGACAGCGGGGGCGAAGTCCAGTGTCCGCCGGACGGGTCCGGGTTGAGGTTGATGCCGACGTTGCCGTACTGCCTGACGCATTTCTCAAACTCGGGAATGCACGTCTTGGGATCGACCCCTGGAGATTGCGGCAGCATCGCCGCGGGGATGAAGTTGTCCGGGAAAAGCTGCGAGACACGGTAGCAGAGCTCGTTGCAGATTGCCGACCAGGTGGCGCTGATGTTGAAATCGCCGATGTGGTGCGCCATGAAGCTCGCGCGTGGGCTGAAGATGGTGAGATCCGAGCCGCGCTCGTTCATCAGGCGCAGCTGGTTGGTCGCGATCGACTCGCGCAGCTCGTCGTCGCTGATCTTGAGGTCGCCCGCCTTCGGCATGACCGAAGGGTCCTTGATGCCGGCGATCTGCTTGTTGCGCCAGTCCTCAAGTGCTTTCGGGGCCGTCGTGTAATGGCCGTGACAATCGATGATCATGGGCGCTCTCTTCAGGGATTTCGATAGCTATCCGGCCCGGACCGGGCGCTGACCCGCTACTTTACCGCGCGTCACTGGCGCGCGTGGACCGGAGGCGGCGTCCCGGCCAGGCGGTCGAGCAGCGCCGGAG
>JBAVOG010000443.1:0-26536 GCA_049691875.1 Burkholderiales bacterium
CTCTCGGGCAGGTAACGGCGCCACTCATCGGCCGTGAGCTCGCGCCCGGCAATCCGACAGGCCTGCGTTCGCCAGTCGGCCAGGGCGACGTCCCAGACAATCACACGCCCCTGCCAATCTCCCGTCAGCAACTGCTTGCCATCATTGGCGAACGCCATGGCCCGTATGACGGCTGGGGCCGGAAACGCGGTGCCGAGCGTTCGGGCGGCCGACACGTCCCACAGCGTCCAGGTCGAGTCGGAATTCGCCACCGCAAGTCGATGCCCCTCAGGATCGAAAGCCAGCACCTCGATTGGGCTCGACTGATCAATAAGGGCGAGGCGCTGTACGCCTTGGTCAAGTGAATGGATCGCGAGTTGCCGGCCACATGCTGCCGCAAAGAGATTTCCATCGGGGCTTAGGGCCACCGCGTTGCACGAGGCACGGTCGCCCAGTTGCGCCGCAAGCAGAGGGCGCGGGCCGTCCACGTTCCACACTTCGTAGCGCCCGTCTGCCGCCGCCGCCGCAAGCCGGCGCCCGTCAGCGCTCAGCGCCAAGGCAAGGAGTGTGTGTTGAAAACCCGATTCCAGCGTTGCGAGGATTCGCTGATCGCCGACCGCGACAATCTCGATCATGGTCTGGCCGCCGGGACCGAGGGCCGGTCGGGCGAGAACCCTAGCGCCCGCGTCGAAGGCCACTGGCCAGGGAGTATCGCGAAGCGCGGGCAGGTCAGGAAACATGGACCAGATTCCTTCGAGTCGCACAGGTTCCGGTGGCGCACCTTCGAGCCGCACTGGCGAACTGCGCAGATCCCAGCGCAACACGTCAATGCGGGCGCTGGCGCTCGGCAGCACACGGGCGTCCGCGGAGACGAGCGTCGCGCCATCCGGTGTAAAGGCGAGCGCTCGGACGTCGGAACGATGTCCCGACAGTCGCTCGCGCGACCGTGCGGGCATCGACCAAAGATCGATCTTCCGATCACGGCCTGCGGCAGCGTACCGCTTGCCATCAGGGCTGACCCGAACGGCTGCCACGGATTCCGCTTGTTGGCCCAGGAGGCGCCCAAATCGGGATAAGGTCCCCGTCGCATAGATGCGCACCGGCTGGCCGTAGCCACCCGTGGCGAGCAGGCTGCCGTCGGAGCTGAAGTCCAATTCATCGACATAGCTTCCGGGCGCAGCGAGCAGCTCGCCCGGCGATGCCGTGCTGGTCATGTCCCACAATTGAGTTACTCCACTGTCGGAGCCGGCGGCAAGCCACCGCCCGGCAGGATCAAAGGCAACGCTGCGCACGCCTGCCGCCGCCGACTTGATGATTCGCGCCGGGCCGTCGTCCGGCCGCTTGAGGTCGAAAAGCTGAATCGTGCCGTTTGCAGCGGCGAGCCAGCCTGGCGCGAGGCTGATTCCGCTGGTCATCGCGCCACCCTCAAGCCTGCGCTGCTGCAAGAGCCGTCCCGAGTCAACTTCCCAGACGGAAATGTGCTCGCTCCAGCCGCCCGCCGCCAAGTGTTTGCCGTCGGGAGAAAACCCGACTGCCGCGAGTCCCCCGTCGCTCACGAGGGGGCTGCCCTTACGCGTCCCTGATGTCAGATTCCATAACGTCACGCCCGCTGAACGCGTCCCATTGGCCGAAGCGAGAAACCGACCGTCCGTGGAAACGCGCAACTCCAGTACCTGGAAGCGGTCGCCCGGGTTCGCCGGGGGGAGCAACTCACCGCCGGGCAGGCGCCGCAGTGTAACGTTCTCCCTCTCACCGCCGCCTACGGCCGACAAGCCGAGATCGGCATCAAACGCGTAGGCCGAGGCGGGCGAGGCGAGGTCCTTGGCCAATTGGACCGCGCGCACGACCTCTTCCAGCGCCCATACTCGGGCGGAGCCATCGCCAAACCCTGCCGCGAGCCTTGAGCCGTCGCGGCTGAAACGCAGTCCCACGGTTTCGACTGCAGGTGTGGCGAGAATTCTTTCCAGCCGGGGTTTGCTCAGAAGAATGCGCTGAAGCGCACTGTCGGCTTCGAGCGTGGGGCTGATCGCGTGCGCTTCCACTGCCAAAAGCAGCGCCAGATCGTAGGCCTGTCCCTGCTCGACCAGAGCCTGGGCGGCGGTTGCGCGAGACAGGGCCGCCAAGCCTTGTTCGCGCGCCCTCTCTCGTTCTCGCAAGTAATACGCACCGGTGATCGCGAGCGCGAGAACCGCGACCGATCCGACCGTGGCAACGAGCCGGCGAAGGCGAATCGTGGCGCGCCTGCTTTCAGCAATGAATTCGCGTTGCAAGTCCGTAGGCGCCGGATTGAGCGGATTTCCCTGCAACCAACGCTCCGCCTCCCCAAGATCCGTACCCCGCAGGAGCAGACTTCGCTCACCCTTGCGCGACCGCCACTCGAGCGCCCGCGTCAGCAAACGCGTATGCCCGTGTACGGCTTCCGGATCGGTTAGGATGGCAGTCGCGAGACGTTCCATCGCCGCGTCGAACGGCTCGTTCTCGGCTATCTCCACCCACTGCTTCTCAGCGAGTAGCTTGGGCAGCAAACGTGGATCGACGCTCCGGAGGCGCACCGGGATCAGCCGCTTGTGGTGCTCGACTGCATGCGCGAGCTCAAGCGCGCAGATCTCGGAGGAGACAGCGTCTGGCGAAATCACGAACACAAAGTGGTCGGCTTCCTCGATGGCGCGCTGGATGTCCGCCAACCACGCAGCCGTCGGCGCGATCCCTTCCCAGTCCACCCACACGGTGAATTCGCGGTCGGTCAGCGCCCTTGCGAGCTTGCGGACAAACTCGAAATCACGTCGCGAGTACGAAAGGAAGACGTCGGTCATGATGGCGCTGAGAACGCCCGGCTTGTTGAATTCATTTCGGCGGCGCTACGAAGGCAGGCCTCCGCGGTCTGCGGATCAGTGTTGCCGATGTCACCACGTCGAATTCGTTTTGTGCACCGCGACGAACTCGGCCGGCCAGTCGCCGCTGATACCACACCGCGCACGTGTGTGTATGGAGCGGATAGGAAATCCACCCATCGAATTGCCTTCTGAAATCAGCCTACCACGGGATGAGGCAGGTGGGAACATCGGAGAGATGAAGTGCTCGGGTGTTACTGCAAATTCGTTCGTGTGCGTCGCGCGGGTGACTCGCCTCCGCTGGCGAAACCGTGCCTCGCGCGGGGCGGCCGCAGTTGGTCGACCAGCACCAACTATTGACCGGTACGTAGCGCAATCCGCTAGTTTCGCATCAGGCCGTTCAAGGACGTCCGCCAACGTCCGCCTCTCTATTGTGCGACCGGCCGCTCAGGGTCGAGAGCGGAAGGTCTGCGCGCCGCGTACAGCGAGCCCTCGCTGCTGCGGGCATCTCAACTCAGGTCGTCGAACTGCTCGAATCAACGCGCACTGCAGTCGACGCCGCCGCTGCCATCGGCTGTCGGGCCGAGCAGATCGCGAAGTCCCTGGTCTTCCGTTGCAGAGGTTCAGAACAGCCGGTATTAGTGGTTGCTGGCGGAGCCAAACGAGTCGACGAACATCTGGTGTCCGCATACCTTAACGCCGAGATCGTCAAAGCAGACGCTAACTTCCTTCGGGTCGCTACCGGCTTCGCGATCGGAGGCGTACCGCCGCTCGGGCATGATTCACCGCTGCGAACGCTGATCGACGAAGACGTTGTCAAGCTGGACATCATTTGGGCTGCGGCCGGGACGCCCCACGCGGTATTTTCTGTTGATCCCCAACGGTTGATCCAGGTGATAGGCGGGGATGTGGTGTCGGTTTCCAAACCGCCACCGCAACGTGCGTAGCAGGTCGCCCAACCACGTGGTCGAGCCGACCGCCGCCAGTGTGCTTAGCTTGCTGGCGGTTCCCTCGTCGCTGCGCGCCTCGGGGGCGGCTCACCGCGAGCGTTGGGCATCACATGAGACGTCGGTGGCCACCGCGGTCGCGGCGTGCCACCGAACGCGATTGCGATCAGTCATTCGCTCAAGGCAGCTTGCTCCGGCTTGCGAGAAATCCGGCATCTGCGGGCACCAGATCCTCGTCCGCCGCGCTCCGGGTTGCGCGGCCCGCCGCCGAGACGCATCCCGCATCGCTCGGGGATAACGTGCGAACCTGAATTCCCTCCGGATACGCAGCGTGAAACCGTGCGACTGCGTCTAGGAATTCCCCGGCAGGTACGGAGCCGCAGAAATCGAGCCATACTGTGTGGATCAGAATCGGCTTTGCCCATGCTTCCAGCGACGCGACGTCGGCAAAGGGCTTTCCGGCAGCGACGTAATGGTCTGGATAGACCTTGACGTTGAGCGTCTCCGGTGGGGTGTTGTCGACGGCAAGTCCCGACAGAGGAAAGAGGAGGAAGAGCCCTCCCGCGATGACGGTTCTGCGACAAAGTGAAGAGAGGGAGCGGGTGTTCATGCGAGTCTCCTTTGGTTCTCTGACGATCGGACCGGCGTGGGCCGGGACATCTGCTCTAAGGTGCGCGAGCATTGTTGGGCGGGAAGAAACACCGCTCAAACGATCTTTTCTAACATCTGGCATGAGGCCCGCTAATGGATAGCCGTCGGCACCCACGCCTCTCGCTCGATCTGCTCAGGGGCTTCGAGGCCGCCGCTCGCCACCTGAGCTTCACGCGCGCGGCGGGTGAGCTGTTCGTGACCCAGGCGGCCATCAGTCACCAGATCAAGACGCTTGAGAAGCAACTCGGCCAACCACTGTTCAGCCGGGTCAATCGCGATCTCAGGCTCACCAACGCGGGGCAAGAGCTCTACCGCGGCGTGCGAGAGGGGCTCGAGCTTATTGACGAAGCAACGCGCCGCACCGTCGGTTTCAACGAAAGCCGAACGTTGACGGTCACGACCAGTGTTCCGCTCGCCTCGCTCTGGCTAGCGTCGAGACTCCCGCAATTCATCGCACGACATCGAGAAGTCGATATGCGGATTGTCGCGTCTGACAAAGGCCTGGACCTTGCGCGTGAGCGGATCGATCTTGCCATCCGAAGGTTTCCATCGGGCGAGGCGCCAACGGATGCCCCTCTACTGTTTCCCATGGAAGTCTTCCCGGTTTGTGCGCCGGCGCTGGTGCGGGATCGCATGCGGCCGCTCGAGCGTACCAGCGATCTCCGGCATCACATCCTGCTCGAACTCGAACCCGCGACCGTCCGACCCGCGTGGCTCGACTGGGCGGGCTGGCTGCGAGCCATGAACCTAGATCGTCTTCAGGCGGTAGGTATGCTGCGTTTCTCGCACTACGACCAGTTGATCGAAGCGGCCACCGAGTCTGCCGGAGTAGCCCTTGGGCGCTACCCACACATCACGCGCCACCTCCGCGAGGGACGGCTTGTCGCGCCGTTTGGTCGCGACGCAGTCGTTAACCTCGGCGCCTTCCACATCGTCCGGGCGCCCGGTTGCGCCGGCCGCTCGCTCATCGAGGATTTCGTCGCTTGGCTGCACGAGCAGGTGCGCGAGGACGCGGAACGATTGCCATGGCGCGAGACAGACCGCACGGCGCGAGGGTCCTTAGCAAGCGGCGTAGCAGGCGGGAGGCTTGGCTCCAGGCGGGCTCGCAATGTCACCCCTGAGCGAGGCCGAGGATCAGGGCGCTGAAAAGCGTGATAGGGAAGGCTTACCTCAGCGTGCGGCCATCGATCTTGGTGAAGTGCGTCGGGCCGATTATCTCGGGCATCACGCACCTCTCCTCGATGCGGTTCTCTCGAAGGAACATGGAACCTTGTCTGAGCCCCTCCGGAGTCTAGGCGAACGTGACGCCCAACCACCCGATGCAGCGGACCGCCTCACAACGAGCTTCCGCCCGCTGTTGCGCGGCCGCCGATCGCGGGCGTTGGGCGGCATGTGGAGCCCCACGCAGCGATAACATTTATCTCGTTCTCACACATTCTGAAAGTGGGTAGAAAGTGCCTTGGCAAACATTCCTTTCGGTTTTCGTAACGATATTTCTCGCGGAGATCGGAGACAAGACGCAGCTCGCCACAATACTTTTCTCCTCCGACACGAATGCGAACAGGTTACTGGTATTTTCAGCCGCTTCAGCGGCGTTAGTTCTCGCTGCGGGAATCGGTGTACTCGTTGGAGCGCAGCTCGAGAAATTGATTTCGCCAGAGACACTGAGACTACTTGCGGGTCTGGGTTTTGTTGCGGTCGGCATTTGGACGTTGCTCTCGAAGTAGCTTTCACGGGTCATGAAGAAGCCGCCCAACCTGGCGCTCGAGCGGAGCGCCCCACAGCTGCGCCGTTGGGTTCCTGCAGCGCTTCGCGCTGCGGCGCCCGCCCAGCTTTGTCGTTGGGCGTCACGCGAGTCGCATTGCCCGCGCCCCGTTCAGCCGCTCCCCGCACCTGTGAGAACTTCTATGACCAGGCACCTCATCAGCTCCGGATCCACTTTCGAGCAAGAGATTGGCCAATCACGCGCGGTAGTAGCAGGAGATTGGGTCTTCGTCTCAGGCACGACAGGTTTCGACCATTCCACCATGAGCATCGCAGGTGGCCTGCTGGAGCAAACCGAACAGTGCATGAAGAACATCGCTTCGCCGCTGCAGCAGGCAGGTTCGAGCTTGTCGAACGTTGTGCGCGTAACCTATGTGCTCCCGAATGGAGCTGAATTTCGAGAGTGCTGGCCCGTGCTTCGCAAGTACTTCGGCGAAATCCCGCCTGCCACAATGATGATCTGCGCAGGCCTTGCGGACCCTCGAATGCGAATAGAAATCGAGGTCACGGCCTTTAAGCAATCAAGAGCATCAGTGCCGCCCCCACAGTGACGCCCAACCCTGCCATCGAGCGTACGGCTTCCGGCGGGCTTCGCCCACCTCCAGCGGCCGCTCGTGTCAGGCGTTGGGCTCGGTCACTTCGGACTAGAGGGAACAATCATGGCCGATGATTCGATGTATCACGATGGCATGCGACGGCTTCAGGACGTTCGCGAAACCCGGCCGCTGGCTGACCGACTGGAGCAAGTGACATCGCGCACTGCATTTACCGCCGAGGACCGCGCATTTATCGAGCGGTGCCCAATGTTCTTCGTGGCAACAGCAGACGCTCAAGGCCGTCCAGATTGCTCTTACAAAGGTGGTTTGCCCAGATTTGTGCGGGTCCTGGACGACCGCACGCTGTGCATTCCGGACTACGACGGTAACGGGATGTACCGGACGTGGGGCAACGTACTCGTCAATGCTCACGTCGGGCTACTCTTCTTGGATTTCGAACATCCTAAGCGGCTCCGCGTGAACGGCACAGCACAGGTCAGTGCCGATGATCCTTTGCGCAACGAGTTTCCCGGGTCGGTCTTCATTGTGCGAGTCACGGCGGATCGCACCTTCCCGAACTGTCCTCGCTACCTACACAAGATGCAGCTTGTCGAGCATTCGGCCTATGCACCACGTGCGGAATACGTGCCGCCAGTCCCAGCGTGGAAGACGTTCAAGGAATTTCGCGATGCTCTTCCGGAGCGCGACCGCGGCGATGGTGAGCAATCGTGAGCAGAGGCCTGGCGGTGCGGGCGCGATCGGATTTGAAGGACCGTCGCCCCGACCAGAGGTTGCAGGGGACCGCTCGCCAGCGTGGCTTCGCTACGCCGACGCGGCCCATGACCCGCGCCGTTGGCCAGCACACTGGGCGGAGGGCCGGCGAGTACGCCGATAGGCGAATTGGACTACGATGAGGAAGGCACGAAGCCCGGGTTCGGGAATTGAGATAGCCCCACTTTCTTCCACGGAGGTACCAAATGAGCTTAGCCGAGTCCTTCGCGGAAACCGACTTCGCAAAATTCATAAACAGCCCGGCCGGTCGCATCGCACGTATCGTGGCCGGCCTTGCGCTCATCGGCTGGGGCTACACCCAGGGCGTGACTACTGCAGGAATCATCCTCATTGTCGTTGGCTTGATTCCCCTGGGGGCCGGGGTATTCGATCTCTGCCTTGTCAGCGCGTTGTTGGGCGGGCCGATGAGCGGTGCGCGCGTGGCGGCATTCAAGCCCCGCTCTTGAGCCACGCTCCGGTTGATAACTGCACGAGCGCGCTACCCTACGGAGCACGCGCCCTTGGTTGAGGGCGACTCCACTTGTTCGCCTCGCGCATCCTCTTCGGCGGAGTGTCCCGGTGCGCGGAGCCCGCATCGCTAAACTCCTCGGCGGCGCGCTCGGCGCGATCGCTCGGCAGCATGAAGCCTCCCATGAAACTGGTTCGAACCGTTGATAGAACATTGGGGCGACTGTTCTTGCGATGCTGCGCGGGGGTTGCCTTTTTCGCCGCCGCTGCGGCCATTATTTTTGGCGCTGTCGTCTTGTTCAACGGACAGATCATCGGTGTTCTAATTTTGGCGGCGGGGGCTCTCTTCCTCTGGCTCGGACGCCTGGCCTGGCGGGACCGCGCAACTTTGGGTGCACTCCTGAATCGAGACTTCGAGCGGGTACCAAAGCGCAAACCAGACACTAACGGCCACGATACCTTGTGATGCAAGTCGCGTTTCATGAGGCTAACGCAGGCCCCCGCGCGGGGCGGGGGCGTGAGGTTCGGCGGGTTACGACCAGAACTGGTCCCAGTTGTGCAGGTCGTAGAATTGCTCCCGACCATCCACGATCCGGCCGTCCTTGACCTCGAAGACGATGCAGCAGCCGGTGTCGAGGCGCTTGCCGTTACGCTGCGCGCTGTTGTGATGAAAGCCGATCACGCGGCCGTCGTCGCTCGCGAACACGTCTTGCAGCGTGGCCTTGAAGGTCCCCGCCGTGTCACCACCATACCGGCCGAACTGGGTAAAGAAGGCGTCGCGGCCCTGGTGGTCGCCCGCGACGGGGCTGCGCCCGGGCGTATGCCACGAGGCCTTCGGGTCGAAGAGTTTGGTAAGCGCCTCGACGTCGGCCGTGTTGAAGGCCTGGTAGCCGCGTCGGGGTGCGAAGTGGGCGACATTGTGGTGCGGCGGCTCGATTTCGGCCCCGGCGTGCGGGATGCCGTGCTCGAGCTCGAGCCGGAACCACGCCGCATGCTGGAGGGCGCCGACCTCGACAACGCCCTCGAGGTGGCGGCGGACTTCATCGACCTGAAATCACCGTACATGACCGGCCATAGCCGTCGGTGCGCGCGGCTGAGCGCAGACGCCGCCCGGTTGCTGGGGCTCACCGAAGAAGCCATCACCACGCTGCGGAGGGCCGCACTGGTGCATGACTTCGGCACGACCGCGGTGCCGAGCTCGATCTGGGACAAGACCGGCCCGCTCACTCGTGCGGAGTTCGATCGCATCGAGCTTCACCCGATGCTCACCGAGCAGATGCTCCGCCGTTCGCCCGCCCTGGCCACGCTTAGCCCGCTCGCGTGTGCACACCATGAGAAGGCCGACGGGTCCGGCTACCACAAGCGCCTGCGCACCGATTCCGCCGATTCCGGCGCCTGCCTCCGTAAGCCGCCGGGCGCAGCATCCCGGTGGGCTCTCCCGTCGCGAGGTCGAGGTGCTCCACCTCGCAGCGAAAGGACTCACGACCAAACAGATCGCCGACCGGCTCTTCATCTCGCCGAAGACTGCCGACCACCACATCCAGCACATCTACACGAAGATCGGGGTATCGACTCGCGCCGCCACTGCCCTGTGGGCGACGCAACACGCCGTCGTTCGCTGAGCTGCGAGTCGGTGACGGCTTGCGTAAATCGTGTCACAGGGTTCCGCTCAAAGGAGAGTCTCGCTCTAGAATTCCTTCGGGGACTGGATTGGGGAGGCTGACGTGGCGAATCCTGTCGATGCACTGATACTCGATCTTCTGGAATGGATCGGCCCGGAGGCGCGTGCATATTCCGAGGTCATCGAAGCCTGGCGGACGTCCTGTCCGCGCTTGCCCGTATGGGAAGAAGCGAGCGCGCGGGGCTTGATCGAACGGCGCCATGTTCCAGGCGCTGAAGCGATGGTCACGGTCTCGGCGCGGGGGAAGGAGTTCCTGGGCAAGCGTCGCCGAACGGCCGCATCGATCCGCAAGTAGGGCCTATGCTAGGCTGTCGCGGTCCAACAAAACCGGAGGAAGATCATGGCCAAGGCCTATATGGTCGTCTGCTATCACTCAGTGTCTGACGAGGAGGCACTGAAAGCGTATGCGAAGCTCGCGGCTCCCGCGACGGAGGCTGCCGGCGGCCGCTATCTCGCTCGCGGTGTGCCCGCCAGGATTTACGAGAGCGGGCTCGAACAGCGCACCGTCGTGGTCGAGTTTCCCAGCATCGCACAGGCAATCGCCGCGCACGACAGTCCCGGCTATCAGGCGGCGCTCAAAGCACTCGGAAATGGCGCCAAGCGCGACGTTCGCCTCGTCGAAGGGATGGGCTGACCGCACGCACGGCATTCACGTGGCGTGCGCGAGTGGACGCCCCGCCGTAAGTTCGTACGAATCACGCCGCGTGTCCAAGCGCGTTCTCTGAACGCACGCTGTCGCGCGATCTCAGCCCCGCCTGCGGTCCGCGCACGAGGCGTCCCGGCAGGTTTCCGGTCGGCTCTCCGTCTCTGTAGACCACGGTGCCGCTCACGATCGTGGCGTGATAGCCTTCCGCGCGCTGAACGAGCCGGCGTCCGCCGGTCGGCAAGTCATACTCAGGTCGGGATCGGCCTCGACCGCAAGCGCGAGCGCCTGCTCGCCGCTCGCCGCCGACACGGTGCGATATCCCACTGCGCCGAGCTGCTGCTCGAGAAGGTCGATGTACAGGGGCTCGTCGTCGACGATCAATACCGTGCCGGCGTCGTTCATGGCCTTCATGTCTGCGAAGATCGGTAGCGCTGGGGCAGGGACAGCGCGAAAGTCGAGCCGACATCGGGTGTGCTCTCCTTGCGAATGTCGCCGCCCATGAGTCGCGCAAGCCGCCGCGCGATGGCCAGCCCGAGCCCGGTGCCGCCGTGCTCGCGCCGGCTCGTGCCATCGACTTGCTCGAGCTCCTCGAACACGCGCTCGAGCCTGTCCGCGGGGATGCCGATCCCCGTATCCGCGACCGCGATCTCGACCGAGCCATTTGCCGCGCGCGCACGCAGCTCGTGCTGCATGTTGGCCAGGAACGCGCTCTTGTGCGCGCTCGCGATCTCGAGCTGCCGGGTCTTCTCCTCGAGCTCCCGGAACAGCCGCACGTTCTCGATCGCAATCACTGCCTGGTCGGCGAATGTCTACAGCAGGGCGACCTGCGTCTCCGGGAACGGGCCCGGCTCTGCGCGACCGACGGAAATTGCGCCGATCGGGCCGCCCGCCTGCATGACCGCAGGGCGGCGGCTGCGATAGTCTCGAACACCGGCAGGGCGGTAGCATTCGACTGGCCGATCAGCGGGAGGATCTCGCTGGTCGCGCGCTGCTGGGTACGAGCCTCGGCAAGCTCGCCCTCGAGCGGCGGCGCGCTGCCGCGTGATGAACCGCGCCCGGTACGCCTTGCCGTCATCCCCCTCCGCGCCCGAAGCATACCGCCTGATAGGCTCGATCGCCCGGCGCGCATTCCCCTTGCGGCCGGGCCGCTCGCGGCGTTAGGTTTAAAGTCCACGGCCAAGATGGAGGCATCATGAAACTCAATATCACCGCACTCACCCTGACGGGCGGATTGTTCTGGGGCATGGCGATTTTCATCGTCGCCGTCGCGAATCTGATCTGGCCGAGCTACGGTCGCACGGTCCTCGATCTCGCGGCCTCGATATACCCCGGGTACCATCCCGGCGCCGGCGTAGGCTCCGTCGTGACCGGGACTCTGTACGCGGTGGTGGACGGGGCAATCGCGGGCGCAATATTCGGATGGCTCTACAACTTGCTGGTCCGCGTGCGTCCGAGCCAGGCGGCCTGACCGCGCGATCGAGGACGCTCGATGCTCGTTCTCTATGAATTCGGAAACTAGGTCTGCTGCCAGAAAGTGCGCCAGGTCCTGTGTGAGAAGGGGCTCTCCTGGGAGGCGCGCCAGGTCGACCTCTTTCATCACCAGCAGTACGACCCCGCTTACCTGAAGCTGAATCCGAAGGGAGTGGTGCCGACGCTCGTCCACGACGACGCGCGGGTCATCGAGTCCACCCTGATCTGCGAATACCTGGACGAGACGTTCCCCGAGCCCCGTTTGATTCCCGGGACCGCGGCCGAGCGCGCCCGGATGCGCCTTTGGAGCAAGGCGGTCGACGAGGGCTTGCACGAAGGCGTCACGGAGATCAGCTTCTCGGCGATGTTCCGCGAGCGCCTGAAGGACGCTCCGGAGAGCCAGCGCCAGACCCGCTTTCGCAACATCGGCGACCCGAGGCGCCGCGACCGGTTTGTCTCGACCTACGAGCTCGGCGTGGAGTCGCCCTTCGTGCTCTGGGCGATTGCAGCGTACGAGCGGGCCTTCAAGACCATGGATGCCGAATTGGCGGAAGGGGGCGAGTGGCTCGTGGGCAATGCGTTCAGTCTCGCCGACGTCAATCTCGTTCCGTACCTGGCGCGTCTGGAATACTTGACGCTGCTCGACGTGTGGATCGGGGACCGCCCGCGAATTCGTGCGTGGTGGGAGCGCGCGAAATCCCGCGCATCCTTCAAGGCCGCGATTGCCGATCCCCTGTCGCAAAACGACTGCGAGAAGATGCGGGAGTACGGCGGGAAGATCAGGGATCGCGTGCGGGATTTGCGTGCCGGGCTTCCCGCACTTGTGGCCTGAAAAGAGACTGAGCGATGGCCATCTTTCAGGGGTTGCTGTTTCTTGTCTTTGGCATCGGGTTGGTGCTCGTGGACTACCAGAGCCTGTCGCGCGGGTGGCTGCCGTGCGGTCCAAAGGGACTCAGCGGCAGGCTCGAATTCCGCAGGAGCGAAGAACCCGTCATGTTCTGGGCCATGTTCCTGCTCTACGGAGTCGCCGGCATCGCGTTGACGGTATTCGCCCTGCGCCTGCTGACTGGTGGCGCCGCTCCGTTGCCCTTGCGATGAAGGCGGGCACCATCGGCGGCGCCACCTGCAAGGGCTTTCGATTGGGCCGGCATGCGCGCGAATCACGCTGGGTCTTGATCTTCCTCTCCCTTGCTACACTAGCAGGGTGTGATGCCTTTACCGACGCCGCGACACGTCTCGCCTATGACATTGAGTCCGGCGCGGGCCGCCTGGGCAGAGAGTCCGGCGCCAAGTACCGCATCGAGCACGTCACGCCGTCGAAAGCTGGTGAGTGCGTCGGGCCGTACACTGTTCAGCTGGACAAGGTGGGAGCGCTTGTCATCTGGTGCAAGGATGCAACGGGTCGTACGGTATCCAGTCACAGCACTACCTACCATGCACGCTTCGTCGATACGCCGCATACGTACATACTGGATAAGCCCGCAGGCGCGATCCTGACCATCTACATTGAAAGACGGGGCCGCCGTCCTGTCATCATCGATGTCCGTTGACGGCTGCAAGTGCGGTTCTTTCATTCACGCCCGGGGCTCGTGAAACGGCGCATCGGCATGATCACACCACAGAAGGCCACGGTCCGGCTGTTCTACGACGAAATGTGGAACAAGGCCGACAAGCGCAGGATCCCGGAGATCTTTCATCCGGACTTCAGATTCCGGGGATCGCTCGGTTCCGAGCTGGTCGGCCACGATCAGTTCGGGGGATACGTCGACGACGTCGTGCGAGCGCTCCCCGACTTCGTCTGCAAGACTCTCGAGATGACCGAGGAAGACGATCGCGTGGTCGCCAGGATGCTCTTCCACGGATCGCACCGCGGCGTGCTGTTCGGGTATGCGCCGACCGGCAAGCGCGTGTCGTGGCACGGCAGTGCGCACTTCAAGTTCCGGCACGACAAGGTCGAAGAGCTGTGGGTGCTGGGCGACGTTCATGGGCTGAGACAAGCGTTGCAGGCGAACGCAACCCCGATGATTCCGTTCGCCACGATGCCATTCCGCGCGGCGCAGACTGCCGCGGCCCTGGACGGATCGGACGTGCGCGTCCTGCTCGGGCTCAAGGACGGAGGCATGGCACATTTCGAGCTCGCGCCCGGACGGATATCGCGGGCGGTGACTCATCGAACGGTCGAGGAGATCTGGGTCTGCGTATCCGGATGCGGCGAGATGTGGCGACGACAGGGCGAGCGGGAAGCTGTTGTGCGCGTCGAGCCCGGCGTCTGCCTTACAATTCCGCTAGGCACGCATTTCCAGTTCCGCGCTCTGGGGCGCGAGCCGTTGGGAATCGTGGCGGTCACGATGCCGCCCTGGCCTGGTGATGGCGAGGCGACCGTCGTGCCGGGCAGATGGCAGCCGAGTGTGCCCGAAGAGGCGGCAGCGCCGGGACGACACTCCTAGCAACCGCACATTCTCTTACGGATATTTCCCGGCCATGGACGACGAAGTTCGCGACATAAACGGCGCAGCGGTGCGCGTGGGCACGCTGGTGCGCGTGCTGAAGATCGGCGAATCGGTGCTCGCGCAATTGCCGGATTCCGAAGCGGAGGCGGCGCGGGCGATGGAAGGCGAGGTGCTGGAGGTCTACGAGATCGACGACTGGGGCGGCGCCTGGGTGGAGAAATCCTTGCCCGCAGACGACGGAACGTTCATCTCCCATTCACTGGGATTGGGGCCCGACCAGATGGAAGTCGTGCAGGATTGATGCAGCCGGCAGTCTGACCGGTGACTGGCCCGACCGTAGTCCGCCGTTCGCCGCTAGACGACGTCGTCTCGCGCCGGAGCGCGCTTGCGGCCGTGCCACATCGCCGCGACCAGATTCTCGCGATGCCGAATAGAGGAAAACGCGACGCCGGCAACGTGCAAACCGACCATCGCGAGCAGCAGATTGGTGAGCCCTTCGTGCAGCTCCTCCATCCACTCGACTCCCCAATACGCTTCAGTGGTCATGAGCCATCCCGAGAGCGCGACGAGCATCACGCCGAGCAGCAGAGCGAGCACCATGCACGCCCCGAGCGGGTTGTGGCCGATGTATCTGGGCTCGGCGCGTGCGAGCACCCGGTGCAAGTAGTCGAGCGTCATCGCAGGTGAGCGCACGAACTGAGTGAACCGCGCCTGGCGCGGCCCGATCCAGCCCCAGGTGATCCGCGCAAGCACGATCGCCAGCGTTGTCCAGCCCAGCCACTCGTGCCACTTTCCGCCCCCGTCACTGGTCAGCCAGGCGGCCAGCACGGTCGCGACGAGCGACCAGTGTGCGATGCGAACGAGCGGATCCCAGGCCCCGATCGTCGATTTCGCTTGCGCGCCCGTCACGATCAACGCGGGTAACGACTCGTCGGCACGAGGGCAAGCGTCCGGGGATGAAAGTATGCCTCGACGCGTTCGCCCTTCTCGTCAAGCGCGTAGACTTCGTAGCAGCCGCCGTCTTCCTTGATGCGCCGGATCTTCCATCCCCGCTCCTCCAGCATCTTCTGCAGTTTTACCTGGGGTTGCCAGGTATCGCGTGCGCCGGAGTCGCACGTCGCCAGGCCGGTCGCCTGGCTTTGAACGGAGGCGATCAGTGCGGCAATCGCCAGGCAAGCAGCAAGGAGACGTATCATCGACAACTCCGCGAGGTGGAGGGGATGGTGCGGGATTGTCTCCGAGATTTCGGCGCCCAACAAGCGCTTGTCGTGGATGCGCCGGGTGCTCCGTGAGTGTGCAAGCGTCTGGCGAGAGGTGGGATCGCATTGAACGAAGCGTGGCTGCTCTGGGGACTGTTGTTCGGCTCGTTCGGGCTCGGGTACTTCATGTACGGCAAGAAGCAGAAGGCGGTCGTGCCGCTGATCTGCGGGATTGCCCTCATGGTCTTTCCGTATTTCGTCACCAACACCATACTTCTCGCTTCGATCGGGGGCGTGCTCATGGCCTTACCGTACTTTCTCAAGATCTGAGCGACGCCCCGCGTCTTGCTTGCAGGAGAAGCAAGTTCGCGCGAAACGCAGCGACGAACAGATCGCGGCGTTCGTCGGACTCGTCAAGAGCATCGTCCCGGAGGACAGATAGTTTCCAGCAGGGCGCGCGATGAGTACATGGTTCTCGCTGACCCTCGGCGACGCACTGGTAGCCTGGGAGCCGCTGGGGCGGATCGAGAAGCTGTTCGCGATCGCTGACGCGAGCGCCGAGGATGCCGGAGAACGTGCCGTGTTCACGCGGTACGATTCGGAAGGCCGACTGCATTGCGAGGTCACCGCGTATTTCTCTCCCGCTGCGGCGGACGTGGCGCGACAGTTCGACGCGAAGCCTTGCGAAAGACCGTCGCGAGACGGCTTGAGCCTGCTGGCGGGCGCGGAGGAATCGTGGTCGAGGCACTTTCCGTGATGCGGCAGCAATCGCCAGGTTCCGTTGCCGGCAGATCACGGTCGCGCGTTGCGGCTTCGGCGTCGGCAGCCCGGTCGCCGGCCTTTCGCCATAATGCGGCGATGATCCGCAAGAGATTCGTGGAGAAGGTAGCCAGGCTTTCCGGAGTGCAAGCGGCGTGCAAGTCGCGCGGCAATCGCATGAGGAGAACGTTGTTCATCGCGGCGCTTGCGGGGGCTGCCGCGCTTCCCTGCATGCCGGCGCAGGCGCAGAACCAGAGCGGTCTCACGCCATGGCTCGCGGCACCGCATCGCTCCGCGGGCAACGTGGCACGGGACGGTTTCCGGCATCCGATCGCAGTGCTCGCGTTCTTTGGCATCGAGTATGACAGCACGGTCGTCGAAATTCTGCCGGGCAGCAGCGGCTATTACATGGAGATACTTGCGCCGTACCTGAAGGAGAAGGGCCGCTATGTCGCGGCGAGTCGCGATGCTGCCGCTCCGCCGCAGTATCTCGCCGACCATCAGAAGCTGCTGGCGCGGCTCGAAGCGGAACCCGCCTTGTACGGGAGAGTCGTCGTCACCGAATTCAACGCCGACCGGCACGAGATCGCGCCGCCGGGCAGCGCTGATTTCGTGCTCACCTTCCGCAACCTGCACAACTGGATCGAGCGCAACGAGATCGAGGGTGCGCTCCGCGCTTTCCACAAGGCGCTGAAGCGGGGCGGCGTGCTCGGCGTCGTCGATCATCGTGGCCGTACCGATGTGTCGCAAGCGGCGCAGATGAAGTCCGGCTACGTCCGTGAGGACGTCGCGATCGCGCTGATCGAATCGGCCGGATTCAAGCTGGTCGGCACTTCGGAGGCCAACGCTAATCCGAAGGACACCAAGGATCATCCCGCGGGCGTGTGGACCCTTCCGCCGACCTATCGCCTGAAGGGCCAGGACCGCGCGAAGTACGAGGCAATTGGTGAGAGCGACCGGTTCACCCTCAAGTTCGTGAAGCAGTGACGGCTGTGATGTCAGCAGGAATCTCGACCCCTGTAACGGACCGGCGTCCATGACGCAGGGGATCGAGAGCCCGACGCGGGACGAGATGGCGCTCCTCGAGCCGTTTGCGGGACTGACGATCGACAGGATCTTCGTTCCATCCACCCGGGCCGAGATCGATCGCGCTGCCATCGAACTGGCCACCGCCCGATTCGTCGGTTTCGATACAGAGTCGAAGCCGACGTTCGCGAAAGGCGAAGTCTCCGACGGACCGCATACCGTGCAGTTCGCGACACTGGACAAGGCGTACGTGTTTCAGCTCCACCGCACGGAGTGCCACCCGGCGGTGAGCGCCCTCCTGACCTCGACCGAGGTCGTCAAGGTCGGTTTCGGTCTGCACTCCGAGCAGGATCGGTTGCCGCGGAAGCTGGGTGTTCACCCCCGAGCGATACTCGATTTGTGTGCGGTATTTCGCCGCCAGGGCTACCGCAAGATGATCGGCGTCAAGACCGCAGTCGCCGTCGTGTTCAGGCAGAAGTTTCAGAAGTCGAAGCGCGTGTCGACTTCCAACTGGGCGCGCCACGAGCTTGCGCCGAATCAGCTGGTGTACGCTGCCAATGACGCCTACGCCGCGGTGAAGGTGCTCGACGCGCTCGGCCTGAGCGAAGCCGACCTTCCGATCACGGACCGGAACCTTTCATCGAGCGGGCCGACTGCGGTCGACCCTCACTCCCGCTCCTAGGACAGCATGGCAAGCGGGGTGCCCTATGCGTTGCTCACGCTCTTCTGCTTCGGCCTGAACGACCTGCTCTTCAAGCGTGCGGCGCAGCACGGCGCGGCCTCGCATCAGATGATGATGGTCTTCACGCTGACCATGCTGCCGTTCTTCGCGGCTTATGGCGTGCTGACGAGGTCGGTCGTCCCGGACCCTGCGGCGCTCTGGGGCTCGCTGGGCGGACTGTTCGCGTTTTTCGGCTTCTACAATTTTTCCCGGAGCCTGAGCTCGGGCGCGGTGAGCGTGCTGTCGCCGATCTTCCGCCTCCAGTTCGTCGTCACTGCCGTCCTCGCGCTGGTGTTGCTCGGCGAGTATCCGTCGGTTGTCAAGATAGCGGGACTGTTGCTGGCGATTGCTGCGGTGTGGCTGTTGCAGGGCAGCGCCGCCGGCGCAAAAGTGGAAGTTCCGCGCGAGGCAATCGCGCGCGTGCTACTCGCCACGGTCGCCGTGGGGATTGCGTTCTTCCTCTTTAAATTGGCATTGCGGCAGGGCGCCACGCCCGCCTCGGTGCTGCTGTGCCAGGTGGTTGCGCTGGCGTCGGCGTCGACCGCGTTGTCGGTCCACCTCGATCGCGGTCTTGCGGTGTCGCCAGCAGCACTACGCTACGGCATCCCGTTCGGCGTATCACAGGCGATAGGCTTCGGCGCGCTCATCGAGGGGCTGGCAATCGGCGAGGCGAGCATCCTGGTGCCGATCGCGCAGTTGTCGTTCGTCATCACTGCGATAGTCGGTCTCACGTTGCTCAAAGAGGCGGTTACCGCACGCAAGTCGGTGGGACTCGCTGCAGCGGTCGGCGCCGTTGCCTTGCTCGCGTTTGCGGCGCGTCTGCCATGATGGAGGAGGGGGCGAAAATGATTACGCACACCGGCGGATGCCATTGCGGGAAAGTGCGCTTCGAGGTCGACGCGCCTGAGGATCTGAGAGTGTCCGAATGCAACTGCTCGATCTGCAGCAAGTCCGGACACCTCGGTGTGATCGTGCCGAAGGAGCGCTTCCGCCTGATCTCCGGCGCGGAGAGCCTGACGACCTATCAGTTCAATACGGGGGTGGCGCGGCATATCTTCTGCCGACACTGTGGAATCAAGTCGTTCTACGCTCCGCGCTCGCACCCCGATGGAATCAGCGTCAATGCGCGGTGCCTCGACCCGGGCACGGTGAAGAGCATGGACATCCGGCCGTTCAACGGCCAGGAGTGGGAAAAGCAGCTTCCGGCCGGGCGCGCGCTGTCGTTTCCGAATTGACGGCTTGCGGATGAAGCGCGGAGCCGGCGCCTTGGCCTAAACGCTGCGGTTGAACCACAGCAGCGAGAGCAACGCAGCCGCGATCGCAAAGACGGCCGCTGCGGCAATGAACAGCGCGGAGATCTCGGTTTCCTTGCGCTCCAGCACGAGCGACGAGTTGAGGTTCTGGTAGACCTTGCGCAGGTCGTCGGCCGATCCCGCGTAATAGTATTCGCCGCGCGTGACTTCCGCGATCTGCTTCAGCGTTTCTTCGTCGAAGCGCACGTAGATCGACCAGCCTTCGAAGCCGACTTCGCCGCCCGCTGCGGTGCCGAACCCCACCGTGTAGATTCGAACGCCCCGCTCGGCCGCCATCTTGGCGGTCTCGATGGGATTCGGGCCGGTCGTGGCCCGGCCGTCGGTGAGCAGGATGATCGCGGCAGACGGGTGGGATCCGGGCGGCACCGGCTTGAAGGGCTTCCGCTGCGGCTTGCCCGGCCGGTCGATCGCCACCCCCCGCCCCCCGTCCCGCGACGAAGCCCCGCGGAAGAGGAACGGCTCCAGGTCGATGCCGTCGTCCGGGAACAGTGCCGCCAGGGACACAATGATGCCGCTGCCGATGGCGGTATGGCGCTGCAGTTCGAAGCGGTCGATGGCTCCGATCAGGTCATCGCGGTTGCGGGTCGGCGTCTGCACGACCGACGCCGTGCCGGCGAACGATACGATGCCGATGCGGACGTCCGAAGGCTGCTCCATGACAAAGGCCTTCGCCGCGGTCTGCGCGGCTTCCAGCCGGCTCGGCTCGACGTCCCGGGCCCGCATGCTGAGGGACACGTCCATGGCGAGAATGATCGTGCGCTGCTCCGAGGGCAACGTGATGACGGCATTGGGGCGCGCGCTGGCGATGATCCCCGCGACGATGGCCAGCAGGAACAGCAGCGGCGGGACATGGCGCCTGTATCGCTGCCACGGACCCATCGCTTCGCGGACGAGGCCCACGCTTGTATAGCGTATGGCGACACGTTTCTTGCGGCGCAGCAGCAGGACATACAAGGCGATGAGCACCGGCACGCCGAGCAACAGCCAAAGTACGTCAGACCACAGAAACGTCATGGGATCTCTCCCGGGAACACGCGCCCGCCAAACCGCAATACTGCTCCGCCTTCGCAATCTCCGTCGCCGGGCGGACTCCCGAATTCAGCATACGTCAGCGGCGCGACGCCCGCTCACTTTAGCACCGACCGCGGGATTCGTACGCGTGACTTTGTGACGGCGTGCGGCGCTCGGGATGGCCAATTCCGACCGGGAGCGCTACCCGGCAGCCAACGACCGGGTCCGGCAACGTGTACGGGCTAAGCCTCGTGCAGGATGCCGTGAACGATGTAGCCGCCCGACTTGTTGTCGCGCTCGAGATCCAGCAGCTTGCGACTCTGCGCCTCTTCGAGGAGCTTGGAGAACGACCGGAAGCCGTAGTAGGACTCCGTGAATCCCGGCATCCGACGCTTGATCGCCTGCTTCACCGCCGAGCCCCAGAGCTTCTCGTCGCCGGTCCGCTCGCCGAGCAGCTCCTCGGCGGTCTTCACCACGAGCTCCATCGCTTCCTCGGGCTTGCCGGCCTCCTCCTTCGGTGGCGCCTTCTTGTCGGTGTCGCCGCCTTTAGCCGGCTCCTTACGGCGCGACCGCCGCTGCACCTTCTCATCGCGAACCAGGTCGTCGTAATAGATGAACTCGTCGCAGTTGGACATCAGGAGGTCCGACGTCGAATTCTTCACTCCGACGCCGATCACCTCCTTGTTGTTCTCGCGCAGCTTGGAGACGAGCGGCGAGAAATCCGAGTCGCCGCTGATGATGACGAACGTGTCGACGTGCGGCTTGGTGTAGCAGAGGTCGAGCGCGTCGACCACCATCCGGATGTCGGCCGAGTTCTTGCCCGACTGGCGGACGTGCGGCACCTCGACGAGCTCGAACGCGGCCTGGTGCATTGCACTCTTGAATTCCTTGTACCGCTCCCAGTCGCAGTAGGCGCGTTTCACGACGATGCTGCCCTTGAGCAGCAGCCGTTCGAGAACGCGACCAATGTCGAACTTGTCGTACTTGGCTTCGCGAACCCCGAGTGCGATGTTCTCGAAGTCGCAGAAGAGCGCCATGTTGTTGTCTTCGGCCTGATTTGGCATGCGCGGTGGTTGGTCCTGTTGCGGACCGGCAGCGCCGGTCGTGGAATTGAGGATGCCCCGATTATCCGCGCAATCGTTCCCGTCCGCAGAGGGCGCGAGCGGGTGGTCACCGACCCGGATCGTCCGCCAGCGCCGCCTGTCGACCGCGCTGCACGTCGATACCCGCGAGTAGGGCGAGGCCGACGACGAAGAAGACCCCGGTGACCAGGATCGCGAGGCGGTGATCGCCGTGCGAGAGCCACGACACCAGGCCGTAGCTCACCGGACCGATGATCGCGGAGAGCTTGACCGCGAAGCCCCACAGCCCGAAGAACTCCGCGTGGCGCGCTTCCGGGCTCAGGTAACCGACGAGCGCGCGTGCCGCCGATTGGGACGCGCCGAGCGCGAACCCGGCGAGATTCGCCGCCACCCAGAAAAGTGCGCGTCCTTCGGCAAGCCAGGCGCAGAGGATCGTCGCGATCCAGATCAGCAGCGTGAGCGTCAGGGTGCGCACGTGTCCGAGGCGGTCCTGCACCTGGCCGAAGCCGAATGCGCCGAGCGCTGCCGTGACGTTGACCGCGAGGATCATCTTGATGGTGTCGGGGGTGCTGAAGCCCAGCGCCTCCTGGGCATAGATTGCGGCCAGCGCGACGACGGTCTGCACACCGGCCTGATACACCGTCACGCACACGAGGAAGCGCGCGAGATCGCGGTACCGCGCGGCGTTCCGCAGCGTGTGCCCGAGACGCAGGAACGAATCCCTGACGTACCGGTGGCCAGGATCTACCGGCTGCGGCACCGCGCGCTCGCGCAGGACCATGAAGGTCGGCAGTGCCGCGAGGGCAAAGAGTCCTGCCGTGATGAGCATCGTGACCGGCACGTATTCGGTCGCGGCATGGCCCTGTCCCTGGGCCCAGGTGACGTATGCAAGACAGACGCCGAGGGTCAGGAGTCCGCCGACGTAGCCGAGCGCCCACCCCCACCCCGACACCGTGCCCAGCGACTCGCTGTCGGCGACCTCGGGCAGGAAGGCCGCGATCAGGTTCTCACCGGTGCCGAAGAAATAGTTCGATGCCACGACCAGCGCCATCGCCAGGAGAAGGCTCGACGGGCCGGTGAGGGCGAGCGCAGCCGTGAATGCGACGCAGCCCACGGTCGTGACTGCCAGCAACTTCTTTTTCGCAGCCCGCAGATCCGCGTAGGCACCGATCACCGGCGCGGTGAGCATGATGAGCAGGTACGAGACTGCGAGTGCTCCCGTCCATGCGAGTGTTGCCCAGGTAGCCCGGTTCGCCACGACTGCAACGAAATAGGCGTTGTAGACGGCGGTGATGACGACCGTCGTGTAGCCGGAATTGGCGAAGTCGTACATCGCCCACGCGACCACTTCGCGCGGACGCACGCCCGGAGCGAGTCGCCGGCGCTTTGCAGGGGTTGTGGGCTTCACGCGTATGACATCCGTGTATCGCGATCATAGCCGGCACGCTAAAATCGCCGCGACTGGCGCGGGGCGTGATCCTTCGCACCCGGGGACGCGTGGCGGCATGCCGGCCGGTTCTCGCCAATTTCCGCCATTTGATACCCGCTACTCAACCACCCGGAGCGCGCGACATCATGCCAGAAACCACCGAGCGCAAGGAACTGGAGGACCTGCAGGAAGACCTGCACGCCGTCCAGGAACTCCTTTCGCGCCATCGCGTGGTCGAAGGCCTGGTGCATCGGCAGAGCATGCGCAACCAGGACGTCGTCGAGCAGCTCGTGCACCGGCAGCATCTCGCCGAGCTGCATCGCAAGCTGGACGGCATGCATCCCGCGGACATCGCCTTCATCCTCGAGGCGTTGCCGCTCGCGGAGCGGCTCGTCGTCTGGGATCTCGTCAAGGCGGACCGCGACGGCGAGATCCTGCTCGAAGTCTCCGACGCGGTTCGCGAGTCGCTCATCGAGAGCATGGACTCGCAGGAGCTGCTCGCAGCCGCCGAGCACCTCGATGCGGACGAGATTGCCGACCTCGCGCCCGATCTGCCGGACGAGGTGTTGCAGGGTGTGATCAACGCCCTTCCGCTCGAAGAGCAGACCGCGCTGCGCACCGCGATGGCCTCCAAGGAGGGCACGGTCGGCGCGATCATGGACTTCGAGGAGATCACCGTCCGCGAGGACGTGACGCTCGAAGTAGTGACGCGCTACCTGCGCCGCTACGAGGAGCTGCCCGATCACACCGACCAGCTCTTCGTGGTGGATCGCTCACGCCATCTGCGGGGTGTCCTGCCGATCTCCAAGCTTGTAGTCACCGACCTCGAGGAGATGGTCGGCGATGCGATGAACAAGGATTTCGTCACGCTATACCCGGACGACAAGGCCCGGGACGCGGCGCAGGCGTTCGAGCGCTACGACCTGGTCACCGCCGCAGTGGTCGGCCGGGACGGCAAGCTGCTCGGGCGCGTCACCGTCGACGCGGTGGTCGACTTCATCCGCGAGCACAGTGAAGCGCAGAACCTCGCGAAAGCCGGCTTGCGCGAGAGCGAGGACGTGTTCGCTTCCGTCTGGGACTCGGTGAAGAACCGCTGGGCGTGGCTGGCGATCAACCTCGTAACTGCCTTCATCGCCTCGCGCGTGATCGGCGCGTTCGAGGGCTCGATCGCGAAGCTCGTCGCGCTCGCCGCACTGATGCCGATCGTCGCCGGCATCGGCGGCAACGCCGGCAACCAGACGATCACGATGATCGTGCGCGCGCTCGCGCTCGGCCAGGTCGAAGAGGCGCAGGTGAAGAAGCTCTTCCGCAAGGAAGCCGCGGTCGCGCTGGTCAACGGATTGCTCTGGGGCGGCGTGCTCGGCGCGGTGGCCTGGATGCTCTACGACAGCATCCCGCTCGGGGCCGTCATGACCGCGGCGATGACGCTGAACCTCCTCCTCGCCGCCGCGCTGGGCGTGGGCATCCCGGTGATCCTGATGCGGCTCGGACGAGACCCCGCACTCGGCTCGTCGGTGATGATCACCGCCTTCACCGATTCCGGCGGTTTCCTGATCTTTCTCGGCCTCGCCACGATCTTTCTGGTCTGACCGGCGCGCTGCGGTTCCGCTACACTCGTCGCGCCCGCCCCCAGGGCCGAACGCGGAACAATCGATCGGAAAAGGAGTCCGGCAATGGCAATCGTTCAGGAATTCAAGGAATTCGCAATCAAGGGCAACGTCATGGATCTCGCGATCGGCGTGATCATCGGCGGCGCGTTCGGCAAGATCGTGGATTCGGTGGTGAACGATCTCATCATGCCGATCATCGGGCGCGTCACGGGTGGCCTGGATTTTTCGAACTACTATCTGGCGCTGAAGGAAGTGCCGCCCGGCACGGCCAGCACGCTCGATGCAGTGAAGAAGGCCGGCGTTCCGGTCTTTGCCTACGGCAACTTCATCACGATCTCGCTGTACTTCGTGATCCTCGCATTCATCATCTTCATGATGGTGAAATGGATCAACAAGCTGAAGCGCGAAGCGCCCGCATCCGCCGCGCCGGCCGAGCCGCCCGAGGACGTGAAGCTGCTGCGCGAGATCCGCGATTCGCTGAAGAAGTAGACGGCGAAGAGCGGGGCGGCTATGTATGTTTTTTCCCCTCCTCTTTGAGGAGGGGTGGACGCGAAGCGGAAGGGGGTGGTGTGAGCGCCGATTTGAAGTCGTAACCACCCCCCGCCCTTCGGGCGGACCCCTCCTTGAAAAGGAGGGGAAACAAAAGATTCAATGCGACCGCCGTGCCTAGGAGCCAAAGGCTTCCTCGGCCACGCTGATCGTCTCGGCAATCTCGGTGTCCGTGTGCGCGGCGGACACGAATCCCGCCTCGTAGGCCGAGGGCGCGAAGTACACTCCCCGGTCCAGCGCGGCGTGGAAGAACCGGTTGAACGCGTCCTTGTCGCTTTCCATTACCTCCGCGAACGAGGTCGGCGGCTGCGCGCGGAAATAGAGCCCGAACATTCCGCCGGCGCTCTTTGCCGAGAAAGCGATGCCGCGTTTCTTCGCCGCTGCGGAAAGCCCCTCGACCAACGCCTGGGTGCGCTGGGACAAGCTGTCGTAGAACCCCGGTTCCTGCACGATCTTCATAGTCGCGAGCCCGGCCGCCACCGCCACCGGATTGCCCGAAAGCGTGCCGGCCTGATACACCGGACCGAGCGGCGCGATGCGCTCCATGATGTCGCGCCGTCCGCCGAATGCGGCGACCGGCATGCCGCCGCCGATCACCTTGCCGAGCGTCGTGAGATCTGGCGTGATGCCGTAGCGTCCTTGCGCGCACGCGAGCCCCACCCGAAAGCCGGTCATCACTTCGTCGAAGATCAGGACTGCGCCGTGCTGCGTGCAGAGCGCGCGCATGCGCCCGAGGAACTCCGGGGATCCCTCGACGAGATTCATGTTTCCCGCAATCGGCTCGACGATCACGCCGGCGATCTCCCCGGCCATCGTCCGGAACGCATTCTCGAGTTGCGCAGTGTCGTTGAACGACAGCACGATCGTCTGGCCGGCGATCTCCGGCGGCACGCCGGCCGAGCTCGGATGGCCGAACGTGAGCGCGCCCGAGCCCGCTTTCACGAGCAGGCTGTCGCCGTGGCCGTGATAGCAGCCTTCGAACTTGATGATTTTCGGCCGGCCCGTGAATCCGCGCGCGAGCCGCAAGGCCGTCATGGTCGCCTCGGTGCCCGAGCTCACCAGCCGCACGAGCGCCATGCTCGGCAGCAGCTTGCAGAGCAGCTCCGCCAGCTCGATTTCGGCTTCGGTCGGTGCGCCGTACGAAAGCCCGCGACTCGCGGCCGCCTGCACGGCTTCCACGACCTGCAGACGCGCATGGCCCACCACCGCCGTGCCCCACGAGCCCATGTAATCGATGTACCGCTTCCCGTCGGCATCCCAGGTATGGGGGCCTTCGGCGCGCGCGATGAAGCGCGGCGCGCCGCCCACGGCGCGAAATGCGCGCACCGGTGAATTGACGCCGGCGGGAATGACCCGCTGGGCGCGGTCGAAGAGCGTGTCGTTGCGAGATGTCATGGCGAGGGTCGTTCGAAGAGACGTTGCAATTCGGATGCCCGGGCGGTCACGTCCGGAGTGTCGAAGACTGCGCTGATGACCGCGAGGGCATCGGCGCCGGCGGCGATCACCAGTTGCGCATTCGCGGGGGTGATGCCTCCGATGGCGACGAGCGGCAGCCCGACCGCGCGGCGCGCTTCCGCGAACAGCGCGAGCGGCGCGTGCACCGTCCCGGGCTTCGTGGGGGACGCGAACACGCTCCCGAAAGC
>JBAVOG010000444.1:0-5957 GCA_049691875.1 Burkholderiales bacterium
CGACGGAAGCTCGCCCTGCAACCGGATCCGCTCGCGCCCGCCTTCGACGGCGGGGATCGCCGAGAGCAGCGCAAGGGTGTAGGGGTGCCTGGGCGCTTCGAGCACCTCCGCCACGGTGCCGTGCTCGACGATTCGCCCTAGGTACATGACCGCCACCTCGTCCGCCAGATACGCGACAACGGCAAGGTTGTGTGTGATGAAGAGAAACGCGAGCCCCATCTCCCGCTGCAACCTGCGCAGAAGATTGAGGATCTGCGCCTGCACGGACACGTCCAGCGCGCTCGTCGGCTCGTCGCAAACGATGAGACGCGGATTGACCGCGAGGGCCCGGGCGATCGCGATCCGCTGCCGCTGGCCACCGGAAAATTCATGCGGATACCGTTCGCGCGCGCTGGGGTCCAGACCGACCTGGTTCAGAAGCTCGTCGATCCGCCGCCGCTCCTCGGCTGGAGATCCGCAAACGCCGAGCGCGTTGCGACCCTCCTCCAGAATGTCGGCCACGCGCATGCGTGGATTGAGCGACGCATAGGGGTCCTGGAACACGATCTGGAAGTCGCTGCGCCGGCGCCGCAACGCGTCCCCGCGCAGCGCGGTGAGTTCGACGCCGTCGAACGTGACGCGGCCTGCGGAGGGCCGGATGAGCTGCAGCAGGCTCTTGCCGACAGTGGTCTTGCCGCAGCCGGACTCCCCCACCAGCGCGAGCGTCCGTCCGGCCCGGATCTCGAGCGAAACCCCGTCGACCGCATGCACGTGACCCACGATGCGCTTCAGCAGACCGCGCCGGATCGGAAAATGCACCTTGAGGTCATGCACGTCGAGGAGTTTTGCGCCAGGCTCGGTCCCCGGCGCCGCATCGGGGGTCGCAGCTTCGGCGCCGCTCAGCGGGCTGGCACGCTCAGTCTCCCTGAGGTGACACCGCACCTGGTGCGCTTCCCCGATCTTCGTCCAGCCCGGATCGTCCGTATGGCAACGCTCGAAGGCGTGCTCGCACCGGTCGGCAAATCTGCACCCGCGAAAATTCGCGGTGAGGGGCGGCACCTGACCCGGGATGACCGCAAGCGCGATGCCCCGGTGATGTGCTCCGGGCAACGCGGCGAAGAGCTTGCGCGAGTACGGATGCTGGGCCGCCGCGAAGAACGCGTCGCACGACGCGACCTCGACGATCTGCCCCGCGTACATGACCGCAACGCGCTTCGCCATGCCGGCCACGATGCCGAGATCGTGCGTAATCAGCAGGATGGCCATCCCGGTGCGGGCCTGCAGATCACGGAGCAGATCGAGAACCTGCGCCTGGATCGTGACGTCGAGCGCCGTCGTCGGCTCGTCTGCGATCAGGAGATCGGGCTCCCCCGCGAGCGCCTGCGCGATCATCACCCGTTGCCGCATTCCACCGGACAGCTGGAACGGGTACTCGTCGAGCCTCCGGGTGCTCTCCGCGATGCCCACCGCGTCGAGCAGCTCGACCGCACGCTTGCGCGCCGCCGCGCCCCGCAGGCCGGCGTGGCGCTCGAGCACTTCGCCGATCTGGGTTCCCACCGTGAGAACCGGGTTCAAGCTCGTGGCCGGTTCCTGGAAGATCATCGCGATGCGCCCGCCGCGCACCGTGCGCATGGCCGATTCGGGAAGATCTAGGAGCTCGGTGTCCCCGAGCCGCACGGAGCCATCGACGACGCGACCGGTATCGGGCAGCAGCCGGGCGACCGAGAGTGCGGTGACGCTCTTGCCGCATCCGGATTCCCCGACGATCGCGAACGTCTCGCCGCGCCGTATATCTAGATCAACGCCGTCGAGCGCCCGGACCACCCCGGCCGAGCTTTCCAGCCAGGTCCGCAGCGCATCGACCGCGAGGAGCGTCTCGCTCACCCTGCGGCCTCTGCCCCGGCCGCAGAGCCGACTCTCACCCGCGGATCGAATGCGTCGCGCACAGCGTCGGCAAGAAGATTTGCCGCCAGCACCAGGACGAGCATGAAACCGAATGCCGCCGCAAGCGTCCACCAGACCATCGGATCGCGCGACATCTCCAGCCGCGCGCTGTTGATGAGCGTGCCGAAGCTGTTCATCGTCGGGTCCACGCCGACGCCGATGTAGGACAGCACGGCTTCCGTGAGCACCAGGGCGCTGAAGTCCAGGACCAGCGAGATGAGAACGATGTGCATGACATTGGGCAGGATGTGACGGGTCATGATGCGTGCGTGCCGTACGCCGAATGCCCGCGCGGCCTGGATGTAGTCGAGCTCGCGCACCTTGAGCGTCTCTCCGCGCAACAGCCGCGCGAGGCCGGTCCAGGTCGTCACGCCGAGGATGATGCAGAGAAAGAGCAGCCGGAGGTCGGCCCGCTCGACCGCGGTCGGGAAGAGCTCCGCATGCGAGTCGATGTACACCTGCATCATCAGCACCGCCGCCACGATGAGGAGCACCGACGGAATCGAGTTGAGCGTCGTGTAGACGTACTGGATCACGTCGTCCACCCAGCCCCTGAGATAGCCCGCCGCAATGCCGAGCAACACGGCGAACGGCAGCATGATGAGCGTGGTGAGCGTGCCGATCACGAGCGCCGTGCGGATGCTCTTCAGGGCGAGGTAGAGGACGTCCTGCCCGACCTTGTCGGTGCCGAGGACGTGATAGCCGCTGGCCAGCAGCGCCACCGGCGTCACGACCAGCGCAGCCACGAGCAGCGTGGCGAACACGGCGAGCCAGGCGACTTCGGTTTCGCGCTGCAGGATTCGCCGCACCATCGCGACCGGCCGGATGCTGCGGCGACGCGCGAGCAGCGTCACCCACACCCCGGTGAGCACCATCCAGACGAACGTTCCGATCGCGATACCCGTCAGCACTTTGAGCAGGACGTCCCGATCGCGCGCCGACTCGTCGGCGACGTGCCGGCCACCGTACTTGAGGCGCGGATATTCCCTGCGCACCTCGCCGCCCGGGAGCTCGATCGTCTCCTTGGAAAACGCGCGAATCGCGAGCGGCGCCGAATAGGTCTTCTCGGGCTGCGTTCGCAGGGGATCGAGCAGATGATCGAGAATCGATCGGGTCTCGACCGAATACACGGGCGCAGCGCCGGCGGCCGTCTCGGGAAGGAGCGGACGATAGTGGACGGAGTCCAGCAGGCCGACGACCGCGAAAATCCCGAAGATCACGAGCGACGCCATGCCCGCGCTCGCCCGCGCCACCCTGCGCCACGGGGCGACGAGATGGGGGCGCCACCGCGCATACCACGCGTAGCTCGCAACGACCGCCACGAGAAGCCAGACCAGGACGTCGGTCCAGAGCGGCACCAGCTTCACTCGAACCTCACCCGCGGATCGACCACGGTGTAGGACAGATCGGTGAGCAGCAGCCCGACGATGTAGAGCACGGACCCCAGGAAGACCATCGACCGGACGACGGCGAAATCCTGGGAACGGATGGCATCGATGACGTAGCTGCCGAGCCCCGGAATGCCGAAGAACGACTCCGCGATCAGGCTCCCCATGAAGAGCGCCGGAATCACCACGACCACGCCGGTCAGGATCGGGATCAGCGCGTTCTTGAGCACGTGCCGGAAGAGCACCGTGATTTCGGACAGGCCCTTGGCGCGCGCCGTGCGCACGTAGTCCCGGTTGACCTCCTCGAGAAAGATCGTCCGGTACCAGCGCGTGTGGCTCCCGATCCCGCCCACGACTCCCACGACCACCGGCAGCACCAGGAACTTCGCCGCATCGATGCCTGCCGAGTAGCCCGAGATCGGCACGAGACTCCACACCTTGCTGACGAGGTACTGTCCGCCGATGATGTAGAAGAGCGACGAGATCGACATCATCGCCACGCACGCCACCACTCCCCAGAAGTCCAGGTAGGTGGCGCGGAAGAGCGCGAGCCCGAGCGCAAAGGTGATGTTCACGGCGAGCCCGACGAGAAAGACCGGAATCGCCAGCGCGAGGCTCGGCCACATCCGCGTGCGAATCTCGTGCCCGATGTTGCGCCCGTCGTCCGCATTGCCGAAATCGAAGACGAAGAGGCGCACCGACTTCTGGAAGAAGATCGTGTCGGTGAACCGGTCCAGGCCCGCCGCCTTGCGATTGAGGAGCAGCGGCTTGTCGTAGCCCCGCTCGGCCTTCCAGAGCTCGACCGCCTCGGGCGTGACGCGCTTCGCGCCCAGCGCCATGTTCGCCATGTCGTCGGGCGTGTTGACGACGAAGAACAGCGCGAACGTGATCAGGTTCACCCCGATCAGGATCGGAATCGCATACAGCACCCGACGGGTGATGTACGCGATCATCCGGGTTGCCGCGCCGGGCGGGCCGCGGCCCGCTCGCGTCGTCGATAGGCGACGATCGCCGGGAGCGCGGAAAGGAGCACCAGGAGCACGATCACGGCGAGCGGCCAGACGACCGGCCGGTTCCATTCGCTCCGCTTCAGCTCCCGTTCCCGGGGATCGATGCGGTAGTACTTGAGGCCGTTACGCGCCATCTGGTTCGGCTTCACGTTCGAGAGCCATGCGTGCGCCAGGCTGTAGTCGAGCGGATGGAAGCCCCAGACCCACGGCGCGTCTTCGCGTGCAATGGCCACCATCTGGTCGATGATCGCCTGCCGCTCCGGCCCGTTGTCCATGTTCTTCATGCGCTCGAACAGGCGGTCGTACTCCGGGTTCCGGTAGTTCGCTGCGTTCTCGCCGCCGGTCTTGGCGCGCGACTGCGGGCCGTTCAGCAGGAACATGAAGTTCTCGGGGTCCGGATAGTCGGCATTCCAGCCGAGGAAGAAGAGCTGGGTGTTGCCGCTTTTGATCTTTTCCTGGAAACGGTTCCAGTCGGTGGCACGGATCTCGAGCTGGATATCGAGCTTCTCGAACTGGCGCCGATACCAGTCGAGGCGTGGCTTATCGTCCGGTCCGCGCTGCACGGTGTCGAGATAGAGAACGAGCGGCTGGCCCGTGCGCGCATCGCGACCGCCCGGGAACCCCGCCTCCGCGAGAAGCTTCCGCGCGACCGCGATCGGCTTGCGATGCGGAGTGCCGTCCTTCCACTCGTACACGACCGGGTTCACGCCCCGCTCGCCCTCGCGGTAGCCGAAGATGCCGGGCGGCAGCGGCCCCATTCCCGATATGCCGCGTCCATTCTGGAAGATCGAGATGAATTCCTCCCAGTCCATCGCGATCGAGATGGCCTGGCGGAGCTTGCGCGCCCGCTCGGATCGCCCGCCCACCACGGGGTCGAGAAAATTGAACGCGAAATAGAACGAGCTCGTGCTCACCGAGGTGCGCAGCCAGACGCCCCGTTCCTGCATCTCGGGCGTCAGGCTCGCCTCGCCCTCGAGGTTGAGGCGCACCGCCTGATCGAAGTTATCCGAATTGATGCTCGACTGGTCGTAGTAGCCCTGGAGGAACTTGTTCCAGTATGGAATGCCTTCCTTCTCGCGGGTGAAGACCACGCGGTCGATGAAGGGTACCGTCTTGCCGGCGTCGCGAAGCAGGCCCGCCAACGCGTCATCGGGCGCCCCCTCCGACGGGTAAGGCTCGCCGCGGAAGTTGGGGTTGCGGAGGAGCACCATGCGCGCGTTCGGGTTGTTCTCGGCGAGCATGTAGGGCCCGGTTCCCACCGGAAACCAGTCGAGCGTCAGATTGCGACCCTCGTTCATGCCGCGCTGGGAATAGAAGCGGTCCGCCTCGACGGGCAGCGGCGCGAAGAACGGCATCGCCAGCCAGTAGACGAACTGCGGATACTTGCCCTTGATGCGGATCCGGTAGGTGTAGCGGTCCACCACGTCGACACCTGCCAGCGGGAATTCGCGCAGGTCGATCCATGGCAGGCCCCGGTCTGCCGGCCCATAGCGGCTCCGGTGCTCGGCAACCATGCGATCGTTCGCCGCCTTGAGCGCTGCGCCCAGCTCCTTGAGCCCGACGATGTACGTGCTCATGTGCCCGAAGATGGGCGACACCACCCGCGGGTGCGCGAGCCGCTTGATCTCGTAGACGA